>CAMPJH010000005.1 GCA_946886845.1 uncultured Sphingomonas sp.
AGCCTGGAGCGGTCGAGGCCGACGATACCGAGGAGGAAAGCGACGACCCGACCGAGCTGACGAAGCCATCGGTGTCGGTCCAAGGGCTGTGCGAGCCGGAATACCAGGCAAAGCCGGTTTGGCCGGCGGCTTGCGCTGCCGCCAATTGCGAGGCGAAGCGGTCCGCCCAGCGGTTCTCCACTTCCAGGGCGATCGCATAAGGCAGCCATCGCTCGAACATCTGCAGCGTATCCCGCGGCGCCTGCATGCGATCGAGGCGGTCGCGCTCGGTTACCGAAAGATACTGCCTGAAGCCGGCAATCCGGTCGAGCACCGCCCGGCCTTCCTTCGTCGGCGCGCTGATCCAGAAGAACGAGGACAGCGCGATCGGCAGCCCGATGACGACGAGTGCGATCGGCAGCCAGCGCCCAGTGCCTAGCGCCAACATCAGCGTCATGATCGCGAAGCCGAGCGCCGCGAAGCCGAAAATCATGGCTCCGCCCTTCAAGGCGCAGCTGCCGGCCGTGGATTGGGCCGACTTGTCGAGGCGGGCGAAGACGAACGCAATCGGCCCGGCTACCAGGGGAATATAGAGCAGGGGCGTCGGCACCAGCCCGGCGTCGAAGGCCAGCGACAAGGCGGTCAGATAGGCCCCCGCGATCCACACGGCGACTGCCGCCCCGGCCCAGGCGTAATTGCGCTTGAACGCCTTGTCGTCGAAGCGCGCCTTGAACGCCTTCTCCAGACGCGACTTGGCGGCCGAGAAGGTGGCGTGATGCTCGTTATCGAACTCGAGCCGCTCGCCGGGGGACACCAAAGTCGTGATCGCAGATTGCTCGGGCTCGGGAAGCGGCCCGCGCGGGCCGGTGGTACCCTCGATATATTTCTTGCCGCCGAAGATCAGGAAGCCGTCCGCTTCGCCGAGGATGACATGGCCCTTCACGCCGGCGTCGACGAGGGCAGCGGCGAAAGCCCGGTTGTCCATCTTCTGTTCGACGACGTAGCGCATCGCCGCCGGTGAAAGGTCGTCGGGCGGCGAGAACAAAGGGACGACCGTGCCCTCGGGCGGATCGCGCCCTGCCGTGCGCCACGCGTAGAAAAGAAACCCGATAACCGCCGCCACTGTCAGCCCGGCCAGCGCCATCGGCAGCATGTCGCTGAGCCACCAGCCGAGCTTCTGCGTGTCGCTGGGGGCATCCACGACGCCCTTTGGAAAGGCGACGGCGACGGTCAGTCCTTCCCGCGGCGCCAGCGGTCGTTCGGCGATGATGGTAATCGACCCCGGTCGCTCTTCGCTCACATAGGCCGCGCTCTCGGTCGATCCTTGCGCGCCCGTGTAGAAAGCCCGTTGTCCAAAGGGGGCAGCGCTCGGCAGGTTGATCTGGACACCCGCCTGCTCGATAGGAAAATCCCAGCCGTTGCCGGTGACGTTCCAATAAAGCTCGTCGAAGTCCTTGAAAAAGCCGAGCTGGCGGGTGACCCGATAGTTGATCAGGTAGTCGTGGACTCCCCGCGAAACATATTCGTCGGGCGAGCCGAGCTTGATCCGCACGCCGTTGAACATTTGCTCGACCGAGTTTTGGACGGGCTGGCCGTCGAGCCGGGTCTGGACGAGCTCGAACCCGACCTTCATCCGTCCGCCCTGCGGCGTCGAGTATCGGGTCGGGAAGTCGCGGTAGATGCCGTGGTTTATCGAGACATTCTCGACATTGACCCGGATTCGCTCGGTGACGTCGAGTGAGCCGTCCTTCTTGATGAAAACGGTGCTGGCGAAGGTCTTGATGACCTCTTCCGCCGCGGCGGGCGCCGCAGCGAGCAGGGCAAGGGCCGCAAGAGCGGCGCGGAACAGGAACGCCATTACGCCGCCGGACGCGGGAACGACACCTTGGGCGCGGTTTGGATGCTCTCGTCTTCGTCCTGGTAGAACGACTCTTCGGCAAAGCCCGCCGGCCGGGCGATCAGGACGTCGGGGAAGCTCTGGATCGTCGAATTAAGGTCGCGGACGGTCGCGTTGTAGTAGCGCCGCGCGCTCTGCAATTCGGTCTCGATGCCTTCGAGCTGGTTTTGAAGCTCGAGGAAGTTCTCGTTTGCCTTGAGGTCGGGATAGGCCTCGGCGACCGCGATCAAGCGGCCGAGGAGGGCAGTCATGTGGGCATCGGCCTGGGCCGTGCCTTCGACGCTGGCCGCCTTGGTCGCATCGGCCCGGTGGGCGGTGACTTCGTCGAATACCGCGCGCTCGTGGGTGGCATAGCCCTGAACGGTTTCGACCAAATTGGGGATGAGGTCGGCGCGGCGGCGCAGCTGCACCGTGATTCCGCTGAACCCTTCCTTGGCCAGAGCGCGCAGGCGCACCAGCCGGTTGTACACCGTCACTGCGTAGAGAAGCAGCAGGACGACAGCGCCAATGATGATCCAGCCGAAGAGAGTCATGTGGATTGCCCCCGTTTGTCTGGCCGGGAGCATAAGGGGAATTCTGCGGGTCGGCTAGAAGGCCGGAATGCCGGTGATTGCCCGGCCCAGGATCAGGGCGTGCACGTCATGCGTACCTTCATAGGTGTTGACGGTTTCCAGGTTCGCCGCGTGTCGCATCACCTGGAATTCGGCGGAGATGCCGTTGCCGCCGTGCATGTCGCGCGCGATCCGGGCGATATCGAGCGCCTTGCCGCAATTGTTGCGCTTCAGCAGGCTGATATTCTCCGGCACTAGCTGGCCCGACTCCAGCCTCCGGCCGACACGAAGCGCCGCCTGCAGGCCCAGTGTAATCTCCGTGACCATGTTGGCGAGCTTGAGCTGGACGAGCTGGGTGGCGGCCAATGGCCGGCCGAACTGCTTGCGATCGAGCGTGTACTGGCGGGCGGCGTGGTAGCAGAATTCGGCCGCGCCCATCGCGCCCCAGCCGATTCCGTAGCGGGCGCGGTTGAGGCAACCGAACGGGCCCTTGAGCCCCTCGACGTTGGGCAGCAGAGCGTCCTCGCCGACCTCGACTCCGTCCATCACGATCTCCCCGGTAATCGAGGCGCGAAGCGACAGCTTTTCCTTGATCTTGGGCGCCGACAGGCCGGCCGCGCCTTTTTCCAGCACGAAGCCGCGGATCTTGCCGTCGTGGGCGTCGGACTTGGCCCAGACGACGAAGACGTCGGCGATCGGCGAGTTGGTGATCCACGTCTTGCTGCCGGTCAGGACGTAACCGCCCTGGACCTTCTGCGCGCGGGTCCGCATCCCGCCGGGATCGGAACCGGCATCCGGCTCGGTGAGTCCGAAGCAGCCGATCATCTCGGCAGTGGCGAGCTTCGGCAGGTATTTCGTCCGCTGCTCCTCCGATCCGTAGGCATAGATCGGATACATGACGAGGCTCGACTGAACGCTCATCGCCGAGCGGTAGCCGCTGTCGACGCGCTCGACGGCGCGGGCGATCAGGCCGTAGCTGACATAGCCGAGGCCGGCGCCGCCATAGTCGTTGGGAATCGTCGCTCCGAGCAGGCCTAGCTCGCCCATCTCGGTCAGGATCGAGCGGTCGAAATCCTCGTCGAGATAGGCCTTGGTGACGCGCGGCTGCAGCTTCTCCTGAGCATAGCCCTCGGCGGTATCGCGGACGAGTTTCTCCTCGTCGGTCAGCTGACTGTCGAGGTCGAACGGATCGGCCCAGTCGAACGGCAGGATGGCAGGCTCGCCCACGTGTTTCGCACCTTCGGTTGTCGCGGAAATCGCGCGCTCCTCTAGCGGCAGCGAAACGACTCCGCCACCCCGGTCAGTTCGTCGCGGGCGCCGTTGACGCTCCGCCGAAGCTGCGCTTGATCGTCAGTCCGATGTTCAGGTGGCGGTTGCGCTCGCGGAATTCGTTGAACACGAACTCGGGCGTCAGGCGGTTGGGGGAGAAGATCAGGCGGTTGCGGTTGCCGCTGGTGTTGAGCGCATTGTCGACGTCGAGCGTGATCGACCAGCGCGGATCGGGCCGATATTCGACGAAGGCGGTGGCGTAGGGCCCGCCGTTGAAATTCGTGTCGAACTCATCGGTCCTGAAGAAAGTGAAGCGGTCGCGATCGCTGACGACGAACCCGTAGGAAAAGGCGCCGGAATCGCGGCGGACGTCGACGCTCCATTCCCAGTCGGGATAATAATCGCTGAAGTTGCGCGGCTCGCCGCTGATCGGGTCATCGACCCGAGTGCGCTGCAGCAGGCCGTTGAACTTGATCCGAAGGCCGCTCCACACCCGCCCCAGCGGAGCGTCGAGCGTCAGCCTGGCGAACCAGCGCTTGCCGGTGCCGATATTGCCCGGAGCATCGAACGCATTGCCTTCGTCGTCGAAAATCAGGACCCGGTCCTGAAGCAGGCTGATGAGATCGTGCCCGACGTCGAGCTTGGCGAGGCCTTCACCGAAGATCGGGCGATCCACTGTCGCCCGAAACTCCCAGGCGCGCTGCGGCTGGAGGTCGGCGTTTCCGCCATTGACCCGATCGGCCGAAAGATCGGCGACGCTGATGAAGTCGAAGAAGTCGAGCTGGGCGACGGTGCGCTTGACCGAGAATTGCGTGTGCCAGCCGCCACCCGGCTTCCAGTCGACGGTCAGGCCGGGTTTGAAAAACTTGAGCTTGCGGTCGGCGGTCGCATCGCCGGTGACGGTCAGGTGCGAATATTCGAACCGTACTTCGCCGTCGACACGCAGGTTCGGATTGAACTGGCGGCCGACGTTGATGAAGGCTTCTCCGCGCTTCTCCTCGACGACCGCGCTGTCAATCGGAAGATCGATCCGCGTCTTGGAGCCGTCCGGCTCGACGACGAACAGGTCGACGTTGCTGTCGAGCGTATTGAGAACGGCTTCGGCCCCGGCCTCGAACGACAGGCCGGCGACGTTCTGCTTCGACCAGCTCAGCCGGCCGATGGTTTCGTTGCGCTGCGCTTTTTGGGTCTGATCGAACCCGCCCACTTGCACGGCGCCGTCCTCGAGCAGCCCGTTGCGTTCGATATAGGCGTCGAAATTGTTGACCTTGCGCCGTGTCGCCAGCCCGACGAGCTTGATCGCTCCGCCGCCGAGCGGACGGGTGACGTCGCCGCCAAGCTCGAAGACCGTACTGTCGTAGTCCTGGATCAGGGAGTCGTCGTGCGGCGCCCCACTGACGGGGGTAACCCGGTTGTCCTGGAACAGATCGAACTGCCCGGGCGACCAGCGCGCATTGAACCGTATCGATTTGTCCGCTGCCCGCTCAAGCGCCCAGCTGCCCGAAACGTAGGGGTAAAAGTCCTCGTAGCTGTTGAACTTACGGCGAAACTCGATGAGCTCGCCGCCGGGCACCCCCGTCAGGGTATCGGTGCCTTCCTCGTGATTGAGATAATAGCTGGTTCCAGCCGACAGGTTGATTGTCGACGCGCCGCGTTTAATCAGCGCAGACCCGCTCGCATCGCCGGCGAGTTTGCCCGTGTAGAGGCGCCGAGCGCTCGCCGTGACATTTCCATCGATCCCGCCCTCGGCGGACAAGATGATGTTGAGGACCTGGCTCTTGCTTGAATAGTCGGCGCCGTAGAGGTCGCCCGAACCGACTTCGACCCGCGAAACGCGGCGCGCCGGGATCCGTGCCAGGGTCGTCTCGAGCGATTCCGCTTTCGAGCTTGGCCGAGCGCCGTTGATCACGACATTGCCGGCGGCGCCGGCAAATCCGCGAACGTCGGAGTCGCCGAGGTCGAGATTGAAGCCCGGAACCCGGCGGGCGATGTCGAGCGCCGTGCGCGGCGCATATTGGGCGAAGAAGGCCGCGTCGTAGGTTGTTGTGCGCGTCGCCTGCGCCGCTCCAGGAAGCGGCTGGTCGCCGGGCGTCGTCGCTTGCGCAAAAGCAGCACCGGGAACGAGCGCAGCGACGACTGCGGATGCATGAAGTAGGTGGGCGCGCATAAACTTCACCCTGTATTGGTGATATAAAACACTAGGAATGGACTCGCGGCCGCGCCATCGGCGTTCGACAAACCGACAAACGGTTTCGCAAACGCCTCTTCCAGGTCGACGCACGGCCGAGCCAGTCGCAGATCGCAACCAAGTCAGAACGTGCCCTTGATCGACAAGGTGAAGATCGGCCCGACCAGCTGGTTTTGCTTCTGGAAGAAAGCGACCGGCGTCCGGTCGCGATAGCCTTCGTAGACGGTCCGCCAGACTTTGTGCTTGCTCTCGATGATGTTGTCGACGGCGACGCGGACGGTCGTGCCGAAAACATTCTTATTCTCGACATAGACGCCGGCAAAGAAGGGCAGGTCGAGGTTCCGATTGACCTCGGTCAGATAGAAATATCGCGTGTAGTGATTGTAATCCGCATAGGCGCTCCACGCCCACTGGGTTCCGGGAATGTCGTGGCGGACCTGGATACCCGCCCATTTGTTACGGATGCCGCTGATCGGCCGCTTCTCGCCCGTCAAGGGATCGTCAACCGCGGTCCACTCGCGGCCGACCGTCAGGTCGAGTTTGGCGCCGGTCCAGCCGAGTGGTTCCAGCTGGAAGGTGCTGACGCTTTCGAAGCCGAAGCGATCGGCGCGCGGCAGATTGCCGATGCCCTGGCCGTTCTCGCCGATCGGGATGACGTCGATGATGTCCTCGACTCGATAATAATGCAGCTTCAGCCGGGTCTTTCCCCAGCGGCCGAGATCGCGGGCGAACTCGGTCTCGGCCTCCCAGCTTTGCGGCGGGACCAGGTCGGGGTTGCCGGCATTCTCGCGGTCCTCGCTGAGCTTCGGCTGGGCGAGAAAATCGTAGAAGCTGATCTGGCCGACGCGGCGGCGCAGCTTGAGGCTGAGGTCCCAGCCGGGCGACGGCCTCCAGGCCAGGTTGATGCTGCCCTTGGGGCGGAAGAACTTGCGCACCTCCTGGTCGTCGTCGACGCGGTCGAGGTGCGAGATTTCGGCGCCCGCCGCGACCTGCAGGTCGAGCTTCGGGCTTAGCGGCCGGCTCCAGGTGGTCATTCCCTCGTAGCGGACCTCGGTGACCTTGCCGGTGCCTTCGGGAAAATCGATTTCGACGAACTCGCCTTCGGGGCTCAGCTCGAACAGCGCGCCCACCTGGTCGAGGGAGTTGAACGCCCGCTCCAACGTGACCTGGAGGTCGTTGCGCCCGACCTTCCAGCCATATTCGCTGCGAAGGATAGTCTCGCCAATGTGGGTGTCGCGGCTGAACCTCGTCCCGGTGCTCGGCGCGCCGGTAGTGTCGAAGCTGAGGACCAGATCCTGGAGGAGAGGTTCATGCTCCCAGTGACGCACGCCGATCAGCTTCAGCCGCCCCGGCCCGAGCGCGAACTCATAGTCGGCGTTGATGTCGGCATAATAGCCGTCGAGCGTCGTCTGGATGTCGCGGCTGCGCTCCTCGCCAGTCACCAGCAAGCGGCGATCCTTCTGGCTGACAGGATTCCAATAGGGCGTGTAGCCGAGGGTCAGATTGCCGATCGAAGAACCCGGGCCGTCATAACCGAGTTTCGCCTGCACGTTCGCTTGTTCGTATTCGGAGTGATAGACTTCGTGGCGGGTCTCGGTGAGGACTCCGTCGCCGTCGTAGATCCAGATCGGACCGCCAAAGGCGCCGCGGCCGGGCTCGTTCTTGACCGACAGGGTATAATCGACCGGCCCCGTCTTCCCGGTGTAGCTCAACGAGCCGGCGATCAGCGACGGCTTGGCGTAATGCGCACGGAAGTGCGGCCGGTATTCGAAATTGCCCGACGCTTTCTGGCCGGTCTTGAGGACGACGTTCGCCACCTGGCCGGCAAGGCCGGCGATTCCGAGGCTGGCCGCATCGACGATCTCGATCCGCTCGACGTTGTTCGCCGGGATGCGCTTCAGCTGGTCGATCGCGCCGCCGGACTTGTTGGCGATCCGCTGGCCGTTGATCAGCACATTCTCCGAGGCCTGGCCGAGGCCGCGTTCCTGGTCGGCGCTGCGGATCGTGAAGCCGGGGACCTGGACCAGCATGTCATAGGCGGTCCTTGGCGCGAAGCGGACGAAATCGGCGGCCGTAAAGACCCGCTTGCCGGCAACCGGAACAGCGGCCGGCGGCGGCGCGGCCGCCGGATCGGCGGTTTGCGCCGAAGCCTCGACCGGCATGACCCACAAGCAGGCCGAGCACAGCAGCACTACCTGCATTCGTGGAGAAAATCGGATCATTGCCAGGCCCCCTTCGTCGACGTTCAGCGACGGATGTCGCGGCTGACCGCGCGGATTTGGACGAGCCGGCTGGGCGAGGGCAGGGCGTCGCCCTGCTGCACCGCCATTACGAACTCGGGTGTGATGTCCATCGCCTTCAGCTCGACCAGCGTGCTGACCGGCAAGTTGCGGTAGCCGATGCGCTCGAACCCGGCGATGTACTCCGGCGTGATTTCCAGCGCCTTGAGCTGGACGAGCGCGCTCGGTGTCAGGTTCGAGTAACCGGCCCGGGCGAAGCTGCCGATATACTCCGGAGTGATATCGAGCGCCCCAAACTCGACCAGCGAGCCGAGCGAGCTCGGGCGAAAGCCCTGCGCGGCCAGATCCCGGATATAGGCAGGTGTAACGCCGACCGCGGAAAGCTCGATCAGCTTGTCGATGCTCGGCGTCGGGTAGTTTGCCGCCTTGAGCGCGGTCACCAGCTCGCGCCGGACATCGACCGCAATCAGCGCGTAGGCCTGGTCCTCGGTCGGGCGAGCGATGCCGTTGGCGGCGAGGACGGCGTTGAAGCCGCTGTCAGGAGTCAGGCTGCAGCTCCCGCGCGCCATCGAGTTGCCGCCGTTCCCGGCACAGTCAACGCGTCCGGCATCGCGGGCGATGGCGAAGCCGACCGGTCGCGTTCCCGGGGCGCGAAGCGCAGCGAGGTCAAGCCCCGCCAGCTCCGTGGTCCTGAATGAGCTTGACCAACTATCCGTCCCGCGGCTGTCGGCTCGCTTGAAGCGGACCTGGACCTGGTCGGCCCGGCTGGTGGGCTCGAGCGTGAATTGAAGCGGCGTCACGCTGGTGGCGACGCAAGCGGAAGAAACTGCAATCGCGCTCATCAGCAGAGCCGCGACGAAAGCCAACATCCTGGTCATTTGACGTCTCCTTCCTTCAGTCTTCAGGGCAAAGTTCGCCCGTTCACCCATTCGGGCGCTCAAAAATTCGGCAATTCTGGTCAGTTCAGTCGATCAGTCGGGGCGGTGGATCAGGGATCGTGCTCTTCGCTCGCCTTCAGCTCTTCCGGAGTGATCCCAAGCGCTTTCAATTCGACCAGCTTGTCGACGTCGAGGCGGCCGTAGCCCGCCCGTCGAAACCGCTCGATATCCCGCGCGGTCACACCGACGGCCCTGAGCTCGGTCAACTGGTCCATCGACAAGCGCCCGTAGCCGGCAGCGGCCAGCGATCGGACATAGTCCGACCGGACCCCTACCGCGTAGGCGCCGGTAATGTCGCCGGCATCGACGTTGCGATAGCCGAGCCGAGCCAACTCCTGAATGAACTCTGGACTGACGCCGACCGCCTTCAGCTCGACGATGTCGTCATGATCGAGCCGCAGCTGCGGAGCCACGGACCGGATCGCAGCGACATATTCGGGGGTGACGCCGACCGCCTTCATTTCAATCGCCCGGTCGATCGCCGTTTTCGGCTTGCGCGCCGTGGACGGCGGCACCGGAGGATGCGGATGCGCACTGGCAAACGCCGTGGCGACGCCTGGAATGGCGCGGGCGTCGGCCCAAGTCTCGGCAACGGCGCCATTCGGACCCACGGCCACCACCCGCCTGCGACCATTCCGATCCGGCGGATAGACCGTGGACGTCGCGCCGTTCGGTCCGCGGGCAATGATCGTCCCGTTGTCCATGATGGTCGTGCTCGCGCCGTTCGGACCGATGGAACGGGACACGACGGTGCCCGCTTCGGTTACCGCCGCGACAGGTGCGGTGGTGGCGATCTGCGCGACCTTGGCCGCTTCGGCCGGGCTCGCGACCGTCGCTTCGGAGGGATTGGCATAATATGGTGTGTCCTGGGCAACAGCCGCAAGCTCCGAAGCATCCTTTGCCGTCGGCGCCGGCACCAGGTTCAGCGCCGCTACCGGTACCGCCATTCCGGCAGCGAAGAAGGCCGCGGCCGAACCCCAGCGCCAGCCGCCCGGGGCGCGCTTGACGGCGCCGTCGAGGACCCGCTTGACGCGACGGGCCAGCGAATTCTTCGCAGGAGCGACACCATGCGCGCCGATCAGCAGCCCGCGGCACTCGTGTCGGGCCACCCCGACCAGCAGCCGGGCATAGTCGGTGTCTTCGATGTCGGTCGCCAGCACCGCGTCGTCGGCGGCTTCTTCGCGCAGCTGGTGAGCCTCGCGGGCAAGCAGCCAGACGAACGGGTTGAACCAGAACAGTGCGACCGCCACCCGCGCCAGCAGAAGCTTGGCCCAGTCGAGATGGGCGACGTGGGCAAGCTCATGGGTGATGATCGCTTCCGCTTCGGCGTGCGATTCGGCGGCCTCTGCATTCAGCAGGATCACCGGCCGGACGACGCCCCAGCTGATTGGCGAAGGCAGCTCGTTGCTGGTCAGCAAGGCGGTGCCATGCTTGAATCCCATCCGATGCTGGGCGCGGGCGAGCGCCGTCAGCCACGGTGCGTCGACCAGCACGGTTGCCCGGGCCTTGAGCACGAACAGCCGGGCGAGCGCGATCAGGGTGAGCAGGAAAAGCAGCGCGGCAGGACCGGCGTAGCCCCAAAAGGGCCAGTCGACGGCTGCACTCCCGACGCTCGGCTCGACAGCAAGGGGGGCTGACGACACGTCCGGAACGGTGGTCGCTGGCGGCGGCGCCGAAGAAGGGGAAACGACTTCGGGCTTGCCGACTAGGAACTCCGGCCCGGCGACGTCGAATGTCGGGAGTGCAAAGGTCGCGATCGGCAGCAGCAGCAGGCCGGCGAGCGCGAGATGCGCGATCCAGCTGCGATCCGCGGCCGAGCGGTTCTTGAGGAGCTTGAGGAGGAGCAAGGCGCCACCGGCGATCAGGACGGATTTCGCCGCGAGCGGAATGAACCAATCCATCACCGTGCTCCCTTCGCGGTGCGAGCCTTGGCGATCATTGCTTCCAGCTCGTCGAGATCGTCGGTGTTGAGCTTGTCCGACATTCCGAGCAGTGCGCTCGCGGCGCCGGCGGCGGAGCCGTTGAAGAAGACTCGGACGATCTCGCTTAGCGCCGATTTGCTCGCGGCGGTTTCGGAGACGGTCGGGCTGTAGATGAAGCCACGATCCGAATCCTCGCGCTGGACGAAGCCCTTGTCCTCGAGCCGCTTGAGCATCGCGCGAACCGCGGAGCCGCTCAACGGGTCGGGAAGGTGGTCGCAGACGTCGCCGGCCGTCAGCGGGCCAGCCTCGAAGAGGATGTCGACGATCTGGCGTTCACGGGGCGGAAGCTTGCTCAGCATGATCAAAACGAATCCCTATTTCGCGCTACATTTGTAGCGTGTGCTACATTTGTAGCGTGAACGCAAGATGAATGTTTTGGCGACGATGCATTTTTTTCGACGAATGGCGGAGAGGGTGGGATTCGAACCCACGGTGCGGTTGCCCGCACGGCGGTTTTCAAGACCGCTGCCTTAAACCACTCGGCCACCTCTCCGCTGGGCGCGCCCATGCGTCGTTCAGGTCGATGCCGATATCGCGGCTTGAGCCAAAGCGTGCAAGGCGAACGATCAATGCTGGTGGCCGGGAACCGCTGCGCGCCCTAGGCTTTGGATTGCGAACGGGGAGAGTGAAGTTGCGTTTCAAAGGTGGGTGGATCTTGGCGGGCGTGGTGGCGCTGGCGCTCGGCCCCGCCGCGGCGCAGGAGAGTCGCCCTGCCGCGCAGTCCGATCCGCCGGCCGTTGAAGTCGCGCAGGCGCAGCCGGTGGCCATCCATCGCGCCCAATATCCGCAGCCGTACCGGGCGGCGCAGTCGGTCAGCCCGTTCGAACAATATAAGGCCTATCTGGTCGGGCGCGCGCGCACCGCGGGAGTGCGCGAGTCGACGATCCAGGCGGTGATCCCGCATCTTCGCCTCAACCAGCGGGCGATGGAGCTCGACCGGGCGCAACGACCGTCCTCTTCGAGCAGCAGCAATGCAGCGCCTTCCTACCGATCCTATCTCGATCGCCACATCACCGCCTCGCTGATCCGGCGAGGTCAGGCGCGCTATTCGTCGCTTTGGCCGCACTTGTACCGGATCCAGTCCCGAACCGGGGTCGACCCGGCCGTGATCATGGCGATCTATGGCAAGGAAACCAGCTACGGACAGGTCACCGGCGGGTTCGACCTGCTCGATGCGCTTGCCAGCCTCGCCTACGAGGGCCGCCGCCGAGCGATGTTCGAGGCGGAGTTCATCGCCGCCCTCAAGCTGCTCGATCAAGGCGTCCAGCGCTGGCAGCTCAAGGGCAGCTATGCCGGTGCGACCGGCTTTCCGCAGTTCATGCCGTCGGTCGTGCTTCGGCTGCGCGCCGATGGCGACGGCGACGGCTATGCCGACATCTGGCGCAACGAGCCCGATGCCTTCGCCTCGATCGCCAATTATTTGCGCGAAGCCGGATGGAAGCGGAACCTCCCGTGGGGCGTGCCCGTGCGGATCCCGCAGACGCTCAACCGCGCCGCCATCCAATCCAGGCTCACGCCGCCGCGCTGCCCGGCCGTGTTCCGCCGCCACAGCCGCTGGCTTACCGTTGCCGAATGGCGCTCGCTCGGGGTCGTTCCAACCAGTCGCAGCCTCCCGGACAACGAGATGGCGACGCTGATGGAAACGCCGGGCGCCTATGCGCCGGGATATCTTCTGACCACCAACTACCGGGCGATCCTCGATTACAATTGCTCGAACTTCTACGCGATGGGGGTTGGGCTGCTCGCCAATGCCATTGCCCGACAGTGAATCGCGCGCGATAGACGATCACCTGTCTCCAACCGGCCAGAGGAACCGTAGCCACACCATGAAGCGTGCAATCCTGTTCGCCACCGCTGCCGCCATGTTGAGCGCCGGCGCCGCTCCTGCCCAAGCTCCGCAATTCGACACTCCGGCGCCGATCGCATTCCTCATCGACCTGTCTTCGGGCGCGGTGCTGTTCTCTCGCAATGCCGAGCAGCGCATCCCGCCGGCATCGATGGCCAAGATGATGACCACTGAAGTCGCATTCGAGTTGATCGAGCGCGGCCAGCTGCCGCTCAACAAGACGTGCACGGTGCGCCCGGAGACCTGGCAGAAATGGCACGGGCCGCAGGCGGGGTCGACGATGTTCTTGTCGCCAAACGAACAGGTCAGCGTCGAGAACCTCCTGCACGGCATCGTCACTTTGTCGGGAAATGACGCCTCGGTCGTCCTCGCCGAGTGCATCGCCGGCACCGAGCAGGCGTTCGTCCAGCAGATGAACGCCCTGGCCAAGCAGCTGGGACTTAAGGACAGCCGCTTCTGCAATCCGATCGGCTGGCCCGACGAGGGCTGCACTTATGTGAGCGCCCGCGATCTTGCCATGCTCGCCCGGGCGACGATCGAGCGGCACCCGAATCTCTACAAGCAATTTTACGGGCAGGAGAGCTTCACCTGGGGCAAGACGCTCGGGTCGGGCCAGGCGATCACCCAGGCCAACCGCAACCCGATCCTCGGCAAGGTGCCCGGAGCCGACGGCCTCAAGACCGGCCATACGGCGGAAGCCGGCTACGGCTTCACCGGCTCGGCCGAGCAGAACGGGCGGCGGCTGATCGAGGTGGTGGCCGGCCTGCAGAGCTGGAATGACCGGGTCAATGAATCGACGCGGCTGATGCAATGGGGGTTCAACGCCTGGACCGCCAAGCCGCTGTTCAAGCAGGGCGTCGAGATCGCCCGGGCCAAGGTGCAGATGGGCGACAGCGGCGACGTCGCGCTGGTTGCGCCGCGCGATCTGGCGGTGACGATCCCCGCCGGCCTCAGCCTCACCCGGCAAGTGCAGGTGAAGGTCCGCTATGCCGGGCCGATCAAGGCGCCGATCAAGAAGGGGCAGCAGATTGCCGAACTGGTGGTGACGACCGGTGAAACCCAGCCGCAGGTCGTGCCGCTGGTCGCCGGCGCCGATGTCGGCGAGGCCGGCTTCTTCACCCGCGCCTGGATTGGGCTGAAAGAGCTGCTCGGCCTGGCGTGAGCGACCGCGGGCGCTTCATCAGCCTCGAAGGCGGCGAAGGGGTCGGCAAGTCGACCCAGCTTAAGGCGCTTTATCAGGCCCTAGCAGAGCGGGGGATCGACTGCGTCGTCACTCGCGAGCCGGGCGGCAGCCCGGGCGCCGAAGCGATCCGAGCGCTGCTTCTCGAGGGCGACGACGGCCGCTGGCCGATCGAGGCCGAGGCGCTTTTGTTCGCGGCCGCCCGCGCCGATCATGTCGAAAAGACGATTCTTCCGGCCCTGGAGCGCGGGCAGTGGGTGCTCAGCGACCGTTTCGTCGATTCCTCCTTCGCTTATCAGGGCGGGGCCGGTGGCCTTGGCATCGAGCGGCTGCGCGAGCTTCACGAGTTCGCCTGCGAAGGGTTTCTTCCCGACCGGACTCTGATCCTGTCGCTCGACGAGGGCCAGCAGCGCGCCCGATCCCGCGACGGCGGCGCCGGCGACCGGATCGGCGGCCGGCCCAAGGAATTCCACCACGAGGTCGAGCTCGCCTTCCGGATCCTCGCCGCCGAGGAACCCGACCGGGTGAAATTGGTCGATGCTTCCGGCAGCGAGGCGGAGGTGACGAAGCGCCTGCTTGACGCCATCGCGGACTTGCTGCCGTGATTGCCGGGCATGACAAGGCGGTCGAGCAGTTCCGCCGCGCCTGGGACTCGCGCGCTCTCCACCATGCCTGGCTGCTGGCCGGACCCAAGGGCGTCGGCAAGGCGACCTTCGCTCTGGCCGCCGCCCGCCGGGTGCTCGCCGATGCCGCCGGCCTTCGATCCGAGCTTCCCGCGCTCGCCACGCCGGAGGATCACCCGATTGCGAGGCTGATCGCCGCCGGCAGTCATCCCGACATGCGCTGGCTCAAGCGGCTGCCGAAGGAGAAGGGCGACGGGCTCGCCCGCAATATTACCGTCAAGCAGGTCCGCGAGCTGTCGGAGCTGTTCGACCTCAGCCCGGCGATGTCCGACTGGCGGGTGGCGGTGATCGACACGGTCGACGAGCTGGAGCCGTCGGCTGCCAATGCGCTGCTGAAGATGCTCGAGGAGCCGCCGCCCAACACCGTCTTCTTCCTGGTCAGTCACGCGCCGGGGCGGCTGCTGCCGACCATCCGGTCGCGCTGCCGCCGGCTCAATCTCCAGGCGCTCGACGATGACGCCATGGCGTCAGTTCTCGAGGCTCAGCTTCCGGAAATGAGCGCTGCGGAGCGTAAGCGGCTGATTGCGCTCGCCGGAGGCTCGGTCGGCCGGGCGCTGGCCTTCGCTTCGCTCGAGCTGGCGCCGCTCGAGCAAAGCGCGGTCGAGATCCTTCGTCAGGGCGATCCGGACAATAGTCGTCGGTCCGCTCTGGCCGGCCAGCTGGCGCGAAAGGCTGCGGCCGATCGCTATGCCGCCTTCCTCGATCTTCTGCCGTCGCTCGTCGCCCAGGAAGCGCGGCAGCTCGCCGAGCCGAGGCGCGAGCGGGCGCTCGATGCTTATGCGCGGGTGCGCGAGCTCACCGCGCTTGCGCCGCGGCTGTCGCTCGATCCGGCGGCGACGGTCTTCCAGCTCGGCGGGATCCTCGCGTCTGTGGCCGAACCGCGGGTTTCTTGAAGGGTCGCCGAGGGCAGGGTAGGGCCCGGGCGTGTCCGAGCCATATTACATCACCACCGCGATCAGCTATCCGAACGGTCCGCCGCATATCGGCCATGCTTATGAGGCGATCGCCGCCGACGTGATCGCGCGCTTCCAGCGCTCGAAAGGCCGCGACGTCCGGTTCCAGACCGGCACCGACGAGCATGGGCTGAAAATGGCCCAGGCAGCGCGCGCGGATGGGATCGAGCCGCAAGCATTTGCGGATAGAATGTCGTTTATTTTCCAGAAGATGTGCGATACTCTTGAGATCACTTACGACCGTTTCATCCGAACCTCCGAGCCCGCTCACCACCGCGCCAGCCAAGCGATCTGGACGGCAATGGAGGAAAAAGGCGACCTCTACCTTGGCCGCTACGAGGGTTGGTATTCGGTCCGCGACGAAGCCTATTACGACGAAGGCGAGCTGACCGACGGGGAAGGGGGTCAAAAGCTCTCACCCCAAGGATCGCCGGTCGAATGGACGGTCGAGGAGAGCTGGTTCTTCCGCTTGTCCGCCTACCAGGACCGGCTGCTCGACCTCTATCGATCAAATCCCGGCTTCATCCAACCGGATAGCCGCCGCAACGAGGTCTTGCGGTTCGTCGAGGGCGGGCTTTCCGACCTGTCGATCTCGCGCACCAGCTTCGACTGGGGCGTGAAGGCGCCGAGCGGCGAGGGCCATGTCATGTACGTGTGGCTCGATGCGCTGACCAATTACATCACCGGTCTCGGCTATCCCGACGATACCGAGCTGTGGCGGCGCTATTGGCCGGCCGATGTCCACCTGATTGGCAAGGATGTGGTCCGCTTCCACGCGGTCTACTGGCCGGCCTTCCTGATGTCGGCCGGGATCGCGCTCCCGAAACAGGTCTACGGGCACGGATTCCTGCTGAGCCGCGGCGAGAAGATGTCGAAGAGCATCGGCAATGTCGTCGACCCGTTCGTGCTCGCCGACCGGTTCGGGGTCGATCAGCTGCGCTATTTCCTGATGCGTGAAGTGCCGTTCGGACAGGACGGCAGCTATTCGCCCGAGGCCATCGTCAACCGGGTCAATGCCGAGCTCGCCAACAGCTTCGGCAACCTGGCCCAGCGCACTTTGTCGATGATTCACAAGAATTTGGACGGCGTCATTCCGGCCCCCGGGAAAGCGGCTGAGGACAAGGACCTGCTCGAAAAGGTCGACGCGGCGGTCGAAGAGCTTGCCACCCGCTTCGACCAGTTCGCCTTCTCCGTCGGGCTCGAGGCATGGATGGGCGCGGTCTTCGCCTGCAACGCCTATGTCGACGCCGCCGCGCCCTGGGCGCTTCGCAAGACCGACCCCGAGCGCATGGCCGACGTGCTCGGGACCCTGGTTGCGGCGATCCGCAAGCTTGCTGCGGCCGTTGTCCCGGTGATTCCCGCCTCGGCCGAAAAGCTGCTCGCGGTCATCGATTCCGGTTTGCAGGGCGCGCTCGACCAGCCGTCGCCGATTTTTCCTCGCCTCGAGCTCGACGAGGCAGCCGAGTGAGGCTGATCGATAGCCACTGCCACCTCAATTACGAGGGCCTGGCCGAGCGGCAGGATGAAGTGCTGGCGAATGCGCGGGCGCGGGGCGTCACCGGTTTCTTGAACATCTCCACCCGCCAAAGCGAATGGGATGACGTCATTGCCGTCGCCGAGACCAATTCCGACGTCTGGGCGACGGTCGGAGTCCACCCGCACGAAGCGGATGCCCACCCGGACCTCGGCGCCGCGGCCCTGGTCGAGGCTGCATCACATCCGAGTGTGATCGCAATCGGCGAATGCGGGCTCGATTATTATTACGACAAGTCGGACCGCGGGGCGCAGCGCGAGCGCTTCCAGGCCCATATCGACGCCGCCCGCGAAACCGGCCTGCCGCTGGTCGTGCATACGCGCGAAGCGGAGGCTGACACCGCGGAGATCCTGACCAAAGCGGTCGAGCAGGGCGGGGTCACCGGGGTCCTCCATTGCTTCACCGGCAGCGCGGATCTGGCGAGGATAGGGCTCGATCTTGGATTCCTGGTGTCGCTGTCGGGAATCGTCACCTTCAAGAACGCCAGCGAGCTCCAGGACATCGCCAAATGGCTGCCGCTAGACCGGATGCTGGTCGAAACCGATTCGCCCTTCCTCGCGCCGGTGCCGCATCGCGGCAAGCCGTGTGAGCCCGCCTTCGTTGCCGACACCGCCGCTTTCGTCGCCGAGCTGCGGGGCGAGGAGCCGGACGCCCTTGCTGACGCCACGACGGCGAATTTCTTCAAGCTGTTCGCCAAGGCGGAGGCGTGAGGCTCAGGATCCTGGGCTGCGGAACCTCGACCGGCGTGCCGAGGATCGGAAGCGGGTGGGGCAAATGCGATCCACAGGAGCCGCGCAACCGCCGCCTGCGCTCTTCGATCCTCGTCGAAAGCGCCGGGAAGCGGCTGCTGGTCGATTGTGGGCCCGATTTGCGCCAACAAATGCTCGATGCCGATATCGGCGAGGTGGATGGCGTCGTCGTCACCCACGATCATGCCGACCACTGCCATGGGATCGACGATCTGCGACCGCTGGCGCAGGCGACCGGCGGTCCGCTGCCGCTGTACGCCCGCCCCGACGTCCTCGACCGGCTCGAGCGGCGCTTCGACTATGCCTTCGTCCAGGCCGGACTCTATCCGCCGGTCGTCGAACCGATCCCGATCCCGAGCGAGATGCGCATTGGGGACGCCTTGCTCCACTTCGTCGACCAGCCGCACGGCAACATCACCTCGCTTGGCCTGCGCGTTCAGCAAGGATCTACGTCGGCGGCCTATTCCATCGACTTCAACGCTATGACCGATGAAATGACGAAGCTTTACGAGGACGTGGACGTGTGGATTTGCGACTGCCTGATGCGCCGGCCGCATCCGACCCACGCACATCTGGACGCGGTCCTCGGATGGGCGCGGGAGCTCCGCGTCGGCCAGCTCTATTTGACCCACATGAGCAACGACATGGATTTTGCGACGCTGGTTCGCGAGCTTCCAGACTGGGCCGCGCCTGCCCACGATGGGCTGGAGATCGCCCTGTGATCGGCAACGACCTGATGCTCGGCGGTGTCTACATTGTCCTGGCGATGATGCTGGTGCTCAGCGGGCTGATGGTCCGCCGCGAGCCGGTCGCGCGGCTGCTGACCTATGGCCTGGCCTGGGTCGCGATCTTCGGTGCCGGCTTTATCCTCTTCACATTCCGGGACAATTTGAGCTGGGTGTGGCAACGGGTCCGCGCCGAGGCAACCGGCGAGCCGGTCCGCCAGGGCGCCGAGCTCAGG
This sequence comes from uncultured Sphingomonas sp., assembly GCA_946886845.1. The sequence goes on from CAMPJH010000005.1 coordinate 18,951, forward strand.
ATCCCGATGGCCATCGACGGCCATTTCTGGGTCGACGCGACGATCAACGGCCAGAAAGTGAAGTTCCTGGTCGACAGCGGTGCGACGATGACGACCATCGATCGCGAGACGGCGACCAGGGCGGGGGTGACGATCAGCCCGAACCGCAACCAGATCGTCCGCACCGGCAACGGCTTTGTCAGGGTTTCGAGCGGCCGTGCCGACGAGTTGAAGGTGGGGACCATCGAGCGCGCCGATTTTCCCGTGCATGTGACCGAGAGCGACGGCCTCAACGTCCTCGGCATGAATTTCCTGTCGACTCTCGAACGCTGGGGCGTCGAGGGGCGGTGGCTGGTGCTGGTCCCCTGATGTCTCCAATATTTTACATAATACATATTATCAGACTTACAGATCAGAGGCCGCTCGCCGGGGAGGAACTCCCCTCATGAGCCATCAGGAAGCTCTTGGGCGTCTGGTCGCGATCATGCGCCGACTGCGCGATCCACGGCGCGGTTGCTCTTGGGACCTGCAGCAGAGCTTCGCGACGATCGTCCCCTATACGATCGAGGAAGCCTATGAGGTCGCAGACGCGATCGACCGCGGCGACATGGCCGCGCTCGAGGACGAGCTCGGCGACCTTCAGCTCCAGGTCGTCTTCCATGCGCAAATGGCCGAGGAGCTGGGCCATTTCACGCTCGATGACGTCATCGGTCGCATCTGCGACAAGCTGGAGCGCCGGCACCCGCACATCTTCGGCGATTCCGCCGAGACGCCTGGCTGGGACGTGATCAAGGCGGCCGAGCGCAAGCACCGGGACGACGACAGCGCCCTAGCCGGAGTGGCCAACGCCCTCCCCGCGCTCGATCGAGCGGCGAAGTTGCAGCGCCGCGCGGCGCGCACCGGCTTCGATTGGCCGGACGCTTCGGGCCCACGCGCCAAGATCGACGAGGAGCTTTCGGAGCTTGACTGCGAGACCGAACTGAAGCGTCGCGAAGACGAGCTCGGCGATTTGCTGTTCGCCGTCGTCAACCTCGCACGCCATCTTAACGTCGATCCGGAAGAGGCGCTACGACAAGCCAATCGGAAGTTCGAGAAACGCTTCCGCGCTATCGAGAAGGCGCCGGGCTTCGAGGCGATGAGCCTCGACGAAATGGAAGCGCTGTGGAAGGCCGCGAAAGCCGATCAAGCGGACTGAAGCGCCTGGAACCGCGCCCAATTCTCCGCCGATAGCCGTACCCGCAGATCGATTTCGCTGCCGCTGGTGCGCTGGTCGAGGACGTCGCCGCGCGCGTGCAGCCACGCAATCTTGCCGCCATCGCTCGCCGGCAGCCGGATGTCGTGGACCTGCTCGCCGCTCTTGAGCGTCTCAGCCACCCGCTCGCGCAGGTCGTCCATCCCCAAACCGCTTAGCGCCGAGATCGGCACCGCATCCTCGCGCCTCTGGGCTTCGGTCAGCAGCGCCTCGCGCTCCAGCCGCCCAAGCAGGTCGATCTTGTTCCACGCCTCGATCCTCGGCGGCGCGCCCTCGTCGTCCGGGCCGATGCCGAGCTGGGCCAGCACATGTTCGACGTCGTCGCGCTGGGCGTCGCGATCGGGATGGCTCATGTTGCGGACATGGATCAGCAGGTCGGCCGAGGCGACCTCCTCGAGCGTGGCGCGGAAGGCGGCGACCAGCTGCGTCGGCAGATCGGAGACGAACCCGACCGTGTCCGACAGGATCGCCTTGTCGATGCCCGGCAGCCTGACGTCACGCATGGTTGGATCGAGAGTCGCGAACAGCATGTCCTCGGCGAGCACCTCGCCGCCCGTCATGCGATTGAAAAGCGTCGATTTTCCCGCGTTCGTATAACCGACGAGGGCGATCACCGGCCAGGGCGCGCGCTGCCTTCGGCCGCGGTGGAGCGAGCGGGTGCGCTTGACCTGCTCGAGCTCGCGCCGGATCCGCGCCATCCGGTCGCGGATCAGCCGGCGGTCGGCTTCAATCTGGGTTTCGCCGGGACCGCCGAGGAAGCCGAAGCCGCCGCGCTGCCGCTCGAGGTGGGTCCAGCTGCGGACCAGGCGGCCCGCCTGATAGTCGAGATGGG
>CAMPJH010000006.1 GCA_946886845.1 uncultured Sphingomonas sp.
GCATGACGCGTTGTCGCGCACCCTCCGGCAGGGCGGCGGCTCGGCGGTCGCCAAGCTCAGCGCCGAACCCGGCTATGAGCAAGCGCTCGCGGCTGCCCTAGGCGACGATGCCGACGCCGAAGTCGGCAGCGAGGGCGCGCGCAGGTGGCAGGGCAGCGATCCTTCGGCGGACGATCCGGCCCTGCCGGTCGGGCTCGAACGCCTCGCCGACCATGTTCGCGCCCCGGCCGAGCTGACCCGCCGGCTTCGGCAGGTTGGGGTCGCGAATACCGACAGCGGCCAGCAATTGGCAGTCGGGCAAAGGCTCGTCACTCGCGACGGGCGGATGCGCCGGTGGGACGGATTTGTCACCGAAGGATCGGGCGCCGCAGCTGCCGAGCGGCTGGCTCGCGCGAACCGGCTCGCTGAGCTGGCGCGGCAGCTTCCGAAGCTCGAAGCGAAGGTCGCCGAATGCGACCTCGCTCGGCGCGAGGCTGCCGAAGGGCTCGATCGATTGCGAGCGGAAGCCGAAGCTGCCCGCTCGCAAGCCTTGCTCGCAGAGCGCGATTTGCGGCAGGCCGGACGCGACAGCGACAGCGCCGCCGCGGCGATCGAGCGCGCGCAGGCGCAGCTGGAGGGACTCGAGCAGCGGCTTGGCGATCTCGACCCGCTGGCCCGTGCGGCAGCTGAGGCGGTGGCGCTCGCGGAAGCCGGGCTTGAAACGCTCGCCGATCCGGTGGAACTCGAAGCGGAGGTTCAGTCGGCGCGAGATCGAGCGGCGGAAGCCGGCAAGGCCGTTGCCGACAAGCGAGCCGAGACCGCGACCCGCGCCCGCGAAACTTCCGCCGCGCGCGAGCGTCATGCTGCCGCCAGCCGCGAGCAGGCCGAGTGGCGCCGACGGCAAGCCGATGCCGAGCAACGGCTGGAACAGGCTCGCGAGCGCCGGCAGCAGCAGCAAGAGGAGCGCGAGGACCTCGAGAAGGAGCCGCAAGCTCTCGACGGCCAGGTTGCGGCGCTCGAGCAGGAAGGTGCGGGAAGCGACGCGGCCCTCGCGAAAACGGCGAGCTCCGAGCGAGAAGCTGAGCAGCTATTGGCCGAGGCTGTCGCCGCGCTGACCGCCACGTCCGAAGCATCCGCCTCGGCGCGCGAGCGCCGCGCCGGCGCCCAGGCACGCTCCGAAGCCCAGGAAGCCCGGCGCGCCGAATATGCGCGGATTTGTCTCGAGCGGTTCGAATGCCTGCCGCAGCGCCTGCCGGAGCAAATGCAATTCGATCCCGCCGAAGTGCGCGACCCCGATGCCGAATCGACGGCGCTCGAGAAGCTGACCGCCGACCGCGAGCGGATCGGGCCGGTCAATCTCGTCGCCGAGCAGGAGCTGGCCGAGATCGATGAGGAGCGTGTGCGCGGCGCCGGCGAGGCCGAGGAGCTGACTCAGGCCATCCATCGCCTGCGCGGGTCGATCGGCAGCCTCAACCGCGAAGGCCGGGTGCGGCTTGTCGATGCATTCGAGAAAGTGAATGCGCATTTCCGTAGCCTGTTCACGACCCTGTTCGAAGGCGGCCAGGCCCATCTCGAGCTGGTCGAAAGCGACGACCCGCTGGAGGCCGGGCTCGAGATTATGGCGCAGCCGCCGGGCAAACGGCTGTCGAGCCTGAGCCTGCTGTCGGGCGGCGAGCAGGCGCTGACCGCGATCGCTTTGATCTTCGCTCTGTTCCTGACCAATCCGGCGCCGATCTGCGTGCTCGATGAGGTCGATGCGCCACTCGACGACGCCAACGTCGAGCGCTTCTGCGACCTGCTCGACCGGATGACCCGGGAGACCGACACGCGTTACCTGATCGTCACCCACAATGCGGTGACGATGAGCCGGATGCACCGGCTCTACGGAGTGACGATGATCGAAAAGGGCGTCAGCCGACTAGTCTCGGTCGACCTCGGCGGAGCGGAGACCCTGCTCGCCGCCGAATGATCAGCCCGCCGCGACGGTTCGCCGATACGCTTCGGCCCTCGATCTCGGCTTGCGCGCTCTCCACCAGATGATGGTTCCAGTGACCGACAGCAAAGCCGGGACGATCCCGCCAAGAAAGATGACGATCTGCCAAACCGGGCCCATGCCGGTCCCGTCGTGCCAGCGGCGCATCGTCCGGGCGAGGGTTTCGGGCTGGACAGGCGCGGGCGGAGCAGCGGCGGCGGTGGCGTCATCGACCGGCACGACGGCATTGCCGCCCTCGCGGGAAAACGCGACCTTCCACTCCGCTTTCTGATCGGTCGGCCAGGCGACGCTGACCAGTGCGCCGGTGCGATAGGGCTGAGCGGCCGTGACGGCATCGCCCACGGAGGTAGTCGGCGAATCGAGCGGCTGGGCGCGCATCGCCCGCTCGCGCCCGGCGGCAGGCGACGCTGTCGCGCGCGGCTCGAACGCGCCGAAAACCTTCGGAAAGCTGATCCACGCTCCGGTGAAAGACAGCATCGCCAGCGGGATCAGGATCCAGAGGCCGGTCATATAGTGAAGGTTCGCATTGGTCGTGTTGCGCCGCTTCCAGCGGAAACCGGATTTGAAGCTGCCGCTCAGCGGCCACCACAGCCAGATGCCGGTGAGGCAGGAGATGAACATGAACGCGCCGACCCAGCCGACGACCGTCCTGCCCCATCCGGGGACCATCAGGCTGCCGTGAAGGACGTGCATGACCTGGACTAAACCGCTGTTTCCGCTTGCCCGGTCGATCAGGGACGCGTCCCGCGGATCGATCCAAAGCGACGTGCGCACCGGCCGCCCGTCGCCCGCCACCGCCTTCGTCGCCACGGCGACGACCGGCCGGCCATCGCTGTTGAAGCGCAATTCCGATAATTTCTCTCCGGGCGTCAGCGCGGCACGCGCGGCGGTTTCATAGGCTGCGAGCGGCAGGTCGGCAGAGCCCAGTTGCGCGTGCCGCTGCGGCTCGAGCCGGGCGTCTAGCCAGTCATGCCAGACCAGCGCCGATCCGGTCAGCGAAATCGGAATGATCAGGATCGCCAGGGTCAGGCCGATCCACTTGTGAACCTGCAGCCACAGCCCGCGCAGCCGCTTCTTTCCGCTCTTGCCCAAAATCGATCCTCTCGCCGCCGCCGGACATACGGCGGATTTAGGGGGTTGCATCCTTATTGCGAATGATTATCAGCTGCTGCAACAATTAAGAATAAGTCGCAATAGCAGGGGCCTCATCTTGAATCGACTCCGTCAGCATCCGGGAATCTCGTCATGCCGCAAGGCGGCGCTGATCCTCGCCGGATCCAGCTTGCTGTTGGGCGCGGGAGCACATGCCAACGAGATTGCGATCGATTCCGATCCAAGCGGCCAGACGGAAGAAAAGCCGAATGGCATCACAGACGAATCCGACAAGGACATTGTCGTCACCGGTCAGCGCGAGGAATATGGCGTCAAGTCGACCAGCACCGCGACGAAAACCGACACCGACGTCAAGGACATCCCGCAGGCACTGACGGTCATTTCCGAAAGCCAGATAGAGGACCAGCAGCTTCGCTCGATCGCCGACATCCTCTACTTCGTTCCAGGCGGCACACCCGGCACCGGGGAGGGCAATCGCGACCAGATCACGCTTCGCGGCAACAACACGACCGCCGATTTTTTCGTCGACGGCATGCGCGACGACGTCCAATATTTCCGAGACCTCTACAACGTCGACCGGATCGAGGTGCTGAAGGGCCCCAATGCTATGATCTTCGGGCGCGGCGGCGGCGGCGGCATCGTCAACCGGGTTACTAAGCGATCGGGTCTCGACAGCTATCGGCAGCTGCTGGCGTCCGCCGACAGCTTCGGCGGCTTTCGCCTCACCGGCGATCTCGACCAGCCGCTTAGCGAGACCCTCGGATTACGCCTCAACGGCATGTATGAGGACGGCGATAGTTTCCGCAGCCACGTCGACCTGAAGCGCTACGCGGTGAACCCGACGCTCGGCATCCTCGCCGGTCCGAACACGCGCATCGACGTGGCTTATGAATATCTGCACGACCGCCGAACGGCCGACCGCGGCATCCCATCGCTCAACGGCAAGCCGCTCGAGGGTTTCGACCGCACGTTCTTCGGCGATCCCGACGACAGCTTCGCCAAGGCCGATGTGAACATTGCCACCGCCGCAATCCAGCACGAGCTCGGCGAGGGCCTGACGCTGCGCAACCGGATACTGTTCGGTGATTATGACAAGTTCTACCAGAACATCTATCCGAACAGCGCGGTTCTGCCGGCGGACGCGGATAACCCCGAGCCAGGAGTTCGCCTCGGCGCCTACAACAGCCGCAACGATCGCCAGAACCTGTTCAGCCAGACCGACCTCATCTGGGAAACCCGATTGGGCGGCGTCGACCAGACCCTGTTGTTCGGCTTCGAGCTGGGGCGCCAGCGGTCGCGCAACCTGCGTCAGAGCGGCACTATCCTCGGCAGCAACCGGGTTCCGTTGAGCGACCCGACGGTCGACGTCGACGTGATCTTCGCCTCTACCGCCAGCGATGCCAACAACCGTACCAGGGCGACCATCGCCGCCTTCTATGTGCAGGACCAGATTCGCTTCTCGCCGATGCTCGAGCTAGTCGCCGGGCTGCGCTTCGACAGCTTCAAGCTCAGGGTCGACGACCTGCGGGGCGCCGGAGCGGAATTTGACCGCAGCGACGAGCTTTTCTCGCCGCGCCTCGGGCTGATCTTCAAACCGCTCGACAATCTGTCGCTTTACGCCAGCTACTCGCGGTCATTCCTGCCCCAATCTGGCGACCAGTTCAGCGGGCTCGACCTTACCAGCGAAGCGCTGAAGCCCGAGCGGTTCGATAACTACGAGCTCGGACTCAAGTGGGAGCCGGTCGAGGGCTTGCTGGCGACGGCGGCGATTTATCAGCTCGAACGCTCCAACACCCGCGCGACCGACCCCTCCGATCCGACGCGCATTGTGCTGACCGGAAAGCAGCGCAGCCGCGGACTCGAGCTCGGGCTCGAGCGCAGCATCAGCGACCGCTGGCAGGTTGCGGCCGGCTATGCCTGGCAGGATGCGGAGATCACTGAGACAACTGCCGCCGCTCCCGCGGGCCGTAAGGTCCCCCTGGTGCCAAGGCATTCCTTCTCACTGTGGAACCGCTACGACGTTTCCGGCAGGCTCGGGCTGGGCCTCGGGGTCATCGCTCGCAGCAAGTCCTACACGTCGATCAGCAACCAGGTCACCCTGCCCGGCTATGTGCGGGTCGACGCCGCGGCATTTTATGAAGTCTGGCGCGGCATCGAACTGCAGCTCAACGTCGAGAATCTTTTCGGCGCCGATTATTTCCCGACAGCGCACAACGACAACAACATTGCTCCGGGCGCTCCGCGGACGGCGAAGGCGACGCTGAGGTTTGAGTTCTAAAGCTTCAGGCGGCGAGCTTTTCCGCCCGCGCCCGGATTGTCTTCATCTCGGCGACGAAGCGCGCCCGCTCTTCCCGGCGCCGCTCGGGCTCGGGCATTCGAAGCAGCGCGCTCGGGTGCATCGTCACCCAGCATTCCGACCCGTCGGCAAGCTGCTGCGGTTCGCCGCGCAACTTGCCGATCGTCACCACCTTGCCGAACAGGGATCGCGCCGCCGTTGCCCCGAGCGCGACCGTCACCGGCGGCTTGATCAGTTCGCGCTCATGCTCGAGCCACCAGCGGCACGCCTCGATTTCGCCGGCGTCGGGCTTGCTGTGGATCCGCCGCTTGCCGCGCAGCACGAACTTGAAATGCTTGACCGCATTGGTGACGTAGGTCTGCGAGCGGTCGATCCCGGCCTGTTCGAGCAGCTTGTCGAACAGTCGACCCGCGGGGCCGACGAACGGACGGCCGGCGAGATCCTCCTCATCGCCCGGCTTCTCCCCGACGAACATGATCTTGGCGTCGAGCGGCCCTTCGCCGAACACCGTCTGGGTCGCATGCTTGTAGAGATGGCAGCGGCGGCACGCCCGCGCCTCCTCGAACAGTGCCTCCCAGGATGCCCTGAGGTTGCCCGCCGGCTCGACCCGACGCTCGGCGTCTAGCGCCCGGCGCAGTCCTTCGGTGACGACGTCCGCCATCGCCGCTCAAACGAGCGATAGGCGGCGACGTTGCGCCTCAGCCCAAAGCTGCGGCCTGCTCCCGAACTCCCGTCGCCATGCGCTTGCCCAGCACCATCTTGAAGATGACGAAGGCGACCAGCCCGAACGCCGCGCTGGCGACGTGGAGCAGCCAGAAAGTGGTCGTCGGAAGCGACGAATAGAGGCCGCCGACGTAGCCGACCGTCGCGTTGGCGCCGAAGAAGGCGAGGTAATAGAGGCCGATGACCGTGCCGCGGATCTGGAACGGCGCGATCTTGGTGAACAGCGCCAGGCTGATCGGCAGGATGTGAGCGAAGCCGATGCTGTTCAAAAGGTGGAACATCACCGGCCAGAACAGGCCGATTTTCTCTCCGGCCGGCGTCAGCCAGGCGGCGAGGAACAGGCACAGCCCGCCGCCGATCGTGAAGACGCTGCCGATGATCATCTTGCTGATCTCGTCCGGCTCCCGACGGCGGGTTCCCCACCATTTCCAGAAGGCCGCCACCGCCACCAGCATGGAAAAGCTGACCGCCGCATCGAGCGTGATCAGCCAGCTGCTCGGCATCGCATAGCCCATGAAACGCAGGTCGAACTGCTGGTCGCCCCACACCAGATAGGCATTGAAGATTTCCTGGTTGGTGAGCAGCGAGATCGCTAGCACCGGGATCAGCAGGATGAGCGCGATCAGCGACACCCACTCGTCGCGGGTCAGCTTCTCGCGCGCGACCTTCGCGGCGCCGCGCACCGGCCGGTTGTCGGGCGGCAGATAGCGCCTCCCCGACAGATAGATGAACAGCCCGAGCACCATCACCACGCCGGCCGTTCCGAAACCCCAGTGCCAGCCGACCCGCTGGCCGAGCGTTCCGGTGATCAAAGGAGCGATGATCACGCTGGCGTTGATGAAGATGTAGAAGATCTGGAAAGCCATCGCGCGGCGCAGGTCGCTCGGCCCGTAGAGCTCGCCGACCTGGGTGGCGATATTGCCCTTGAATGCGCCGACCCCGAGCAGCAGCGCCAGCAGCGCCAGCAGGAATGCCGGCTCGAACGCCATCAGGAAGTGGCCGATCGCCATCAGCACGCCACCGACGATCAGCGTCGTCGTTCGGCCCAGCCACTTGTCGGCGATGATCCCGCCGAGGATCGGCGTCGCGTAGACCAGCGCCGTGTAGGTGCCGAAGATCGCCGAGGCGAGCGGCTGCCCGTCGAGGCCCGGGAAAATGTTGGCGCGAAGCCAGTCGAGCCCGAGCACATTTTCCATTCGGCCGGGGACGAGCAGATAATTGACCATGTAAAGGACGAGCAGCGTCTGCATCGAATAATATGAGAAGCGCTCGCAAGCTTCGGTGAAGCCGAGATAGCCGAGACCCTTGGGGTGACCGAGGAAAGCACGGTCATCGCGGCTTCCGACTTCAAAGTCGGGCGTGGCGTCGGCAACACTCATGGCAGTATCCTTCCCCTAGAAGTCGACTTTATCGTAATGCTGCGGCGGGACGATGACCTCCATCCGCTCGCCGAGCAGCGGCCGGAACGACGGCCGCGATTTCATCACCGCATACCAGTCCTTGGTCTGCTGATGGCCGCGCCAGTCGAGCGCGCCGAGATAGTCGACGACGCTGAGCTGGGCGGCGGCCGTGAAATCAGCGAGGCTGAGGCCCGGCCCGGCCAGCCAGCGGCGGTGGTCGAGCAGATAGTCCACATAATCGAGATGGCTGTTGGCGATCCGCATCGCCTCGCGGAGCACTCGGGTGTCCGGAGATTCTTTGCTGACCAGCCGCTTTCGCATCCGCTCGTTCATCAGCGGTCCGACGACCTCATGGAACAGCTTCTCGTCGAACCATTCGACCAGCCGGCGAATCTCGGCGCGAAGCACCGCATTGCCGTGGATCATCGGCATCCGGTCGACCGTCTCGTCGAGATATTCGACAATCGGCTGGCTGCCGATCAGGGTGATCCCGGCCTCTCCATCGACCATCACCGGCGTTTCCCCGGCCGGGTTCAGATCGATGAACTCGTCGCGCCGCTCCCACGGGTTCTCGCGGACCAGCTCGTGCGCGATCCCCTTTTCGGCGAGGACCAGCCGGACCTTGCGTGAGAAAGGACAGAGAGGGAATTGAAACAGCTGCCACATGGGATGCCGCCAGCTTTAGCGCCGGTTGGGCGCAGGTCTAGACGGCCTGCAGCGTAGCCGCGTAGCGCGCGGCCTTCTCGACATAATGCGCGGCCGACACCCGGATCGCGGCTTTCTCCGGATCGCTCAGCGGCCGGACGACCCGCGCCGGCACCCCAACGATCAGGCTGCCGCCTTCGAACTGCTTGCCCTCGGTGATCAGCGCGCCGGCGCCGACCAGGCATTCCGGCCCAAGGTAAGCGCCGTTGAGGATCCGTGCGCCCATCCCGATCAGGCAGTCGTCGGCGATGGTGCAGCCGTGGACGATCGCCTGGTGGCCGATCGTCACGCGCGCGCCGATGGTCAGCGGCGCTCCCGGGTCGGAATGGCCGATCGCCCCGTCCTGCAAATTGCTATCTTCGCCGATCACGATCGGCGTGTTGTCGGCGCGGATCACCGCCCCGAACCAGACGCTTGCTCGGGCGGCCAGGCGAACGTCGCCAATCAGGTCGGCCGACGGTGCGGCCCAGGCGCCACCGCTGAGCGTCGGAACGAGGTCAGCAAGCTGGTAGAGCGGCATTTCGCTCCCCTAGCCTTACTCCGCTTTCGTCGGAACCCGTAGCAGCGCGGCTCATTGGTGAGCCGCACGCGATCATGGCCCAGCGCGATATCGACTATGTCCTGAGCAAGCTCGACTGGATGCGGGATGAGCGCATCTGGCCCACTGGCCGGCGCTATCTGTGGACCGACGCCTTCGGCCTCGTCCTCTACGTTTCGCTCTATCGCGAAACCGGTGAGGACAAATGGCTGGAATCGGCCAAGGCGTTGGTCGCCGACGTTGATCGCGTCCTCGGCCGGCCGCGCGGTTACCGGATCGGCGAGGCAGCCGACCGCGACGGCCAATATTTCCACTATCTGGCGATGTGGCTCTACGCGCTCGCCTGCCTCGGCGAGCATGAGCACGAGTATCGCGACAAGGGCATTCGGGTCGCCAAGGACATTCATCGACCGTTCGTGATCCCGGGCACCGGCGTCATCTGGAAGATGGAAGAGGATTTGTCGGCCCCCTACCCCGGCTATGGCCTCGGCGCGATGGACGCGTTCGACGGCTACGTTTCCTATCGGATGCTGGACGAGACCGAGCTTGCGCAAGAAATCGCCGAGATGAAGGCGATCATGGACCGGCAATATCAGCGGCTCGACATCGACCAGGACCTCGGCCTCGGAATGATGCTGTGGCTCGCGCATTTCTTCCCCGACGAGGACTGGGCGAAGGTGCAATCGCAGCGCGCGTTCGACGCGCTCGACCGGTTGTGGGTCGACCCGCCCGGCTATTTCGGCCGCGCCAGCTATGCGCGCAACGTCATCATAGCATTCGCCAATTACGGCGTGTCGGTCGGCCTCCAGAGCTGGGAACGCTGGCCCGAGCGGGTCGAGCGGCTGAACGCCTTCTTCGAAACCTATCGTTCCGGCGACGAATATGACCGCGAAGCGATCACCTGGGTGATGGCGTGCAGCAGTCACTTCCCCGGCGCCTTGTTGTCACCGGATTGGAACCTGGCTTAGCCCGAACCCCAGTGGGCGAGCTCCTCGTGCGTATCGGCGCGCTCGATCGACACTTTCTCGAACTCCACCGAGATCAGGCAGATCGGCTGCCCGCCGGCCGGTGATCGCGTGCAGGCGATCACCCGCCCGTCGGGCAGCGGTTTGAGACGGCCGGTCAGGACCAGGTCGAAGCCGCCGGCAGGCGCATCGCCTTCATCAAGCCGAGTCGTCGCTTCGTACGGACGCCCCGACCGCCGCATCGTCCGCGGATCGGTTGCGGTGAAGAACTGGGCGATTCCGACTGTCCTTGCCTCCGCGTCCTCGGCGAGTCCGGCAGCGTCGTCAGCGGCCAAATTTGCAGCGGCCGGCTCCGCCGTTTCATCAGCCGTCGCTTGTTGGGGCTTTTGGCAGGTCGGTGACAGCAGCCAGGGCTGCTGGATCCAGAAGCCCTCGGCCCCTTCGAAGCGTTCACCGGCGAGCGCCTCGACCGGAGCGTCCTTTGCCGAAAGCGTCGGCGTGGCGATGACCTTCAGGGTTCGCCGGTTCTGATTGAGCGACCAGCCGAAGTCCGCGCCATCGCTCGCCGGGCCCTCGCAGCCAAAGCGGATTCGGAATTCGAAACTCTTCTCGGCGAGTTCCCTCTGCCGGCGGCTGTCATCGATGCCGGCCGCGAAGTCGCTTGCGGAGCGCAGTACGGCAAGCAGCAACTGTTCGCGGTTCAGCGGCGGCTGCGGCAGTGGCACGCCGGGAAGGTTTGGAGCGACCTCCGCGACATTGTTTTCCACCGCCGGTTCCTGCCGGCAGGCGAATAGCGCCGCAGCAGCCACCGCCAGGGAAACGCCTGCAAGACTCGGTCGGATTCGCGGCCATCCGTGCATTGTTCGCACCCATAACACAGATGAGCCGTTGTGCGACCTTGGCACCTCGGGCTACGCCGAACGATGGCGGAAGGGAGCAGTTCGAGCCGATGACATTCGACCAGGTTCTGACCCTGCTCGTTCTCGCCGCAGTCGTCGCCGCGCTGATCTGGGACAAGGTCCGCTCCGACGTCGTCGCCCTCGCCGGGGCCGCCTTTCTGCTTGTGACGGGGGTCATTCGCCCGGTCGAGGTGCAAGCCGCTTTCGCAAGCCCGGCTATCGTCGCGCTCGCCTCTTTGTTCGTCATCGCCTACGCGATGGAGTTGTCGGGCCTGCTCGACACCGCGATCCGCAAGCTTGTGCACCTGTGCCGCCGGATCGGCGCGGCCGGGCTGTGGGTCATCATCGGCCTAGCCGGGGCGGCATCGGCCTTCCTCAACAACACGCCGATCGTGGTCCTGACGGCACCGGTTGTCCGCGACGCCGCCAAATCGCTGAATAAGTCGCCGAAATGCTATCTGATGCCGCTGTCTTATGCCGCCGTCTTGGGCGGGTGCTGCACGCTGATCGGCACCTCGACGAACCTGATTGTTGCCGACATGGCTTCGGTCGCCGGACAACCGCGTTTTGGGATTTTCGAGATCACTCCGGTTGGACTTGCGGTGGCCATCGCAGGCGGTCTCTATCTGCTCTTGTTCAGCACCAGGCTGATCGAACGCGGCAATTCGCATGACGGGGCCAGCGCGTCCGAGGCGGCCCAGGCGACGGAAGTGTTTCGTGGTCCCGGCCTTGCCGGCGGGATCATCGGCCACGTCCTGCCGTTCGCCAAGCATGTCGAGCTCAAGCCATGGCGGGCCTTTGCCTCATCGGCCATTTTTGTTGCGGTCGTGGCGGCCGCCACTCTGAACAACGCGCCCATTGCAGCCTGCGCCATCGCCGGAGCCGTTCTGCTGATCCTGTTGCGAATAATTACCGCTGACGAAGCCTATCATGGGCTGCGGCCGGAAGTTCTGATGCTGATCGCCGGAATGATCGTGCTTGGAATCGCGCTCGACGTGACCGGCCTTGCCGGCTTGGCGACGGAGGGCCTGCTTGGATCGATGGAGAATATGAGCCCGCTGGGCGCCCTCATCATTCTCTATGGGGCGACTTTGCTGGCAACCGAGCTATTGTCGAATGCCACGGTCGCGGTGCTGTTCACGCCCGTCGCAGTGTCGATGGCCGAGACCTTCGCCGTCAGCCCGCGGCCCTTTCTGGTCGCGGTGATGATTGCCGCAAGCGCCGCGTTCGCGACGCCGTTCGGCTATCAGACCAATGTCATCGTTTACCAGATGGGCGGCTATAATTACCTGGACTTCGCCAAGGTCGGCCTACCGCTGAACCTGATCACCTCGGTAGCCGCGATCGTCGCTATTCAATATTACTTCCCGTTCTGAGCGATGCGCGCCGGGTTTTGTGCTCACGGATGCCCCCGCATCCGCTGCGCGCAAAGCTGGTGCCCAGGAGAGGACTCGAACCTCCACGCCCTTGCGAGCGCCAGCACCTGAAGCTGGTGCGTCTACCAATTCCGCCACCTGGGCACGGATCCGCGAGTGCTGGTAGGCCGCGCCATGTGGCGGCGGGCCATGGGCTTGTCAACCGACTGAAACCGCCCGGAACGACGCTCGCCGGCTCTCCTTCTTTCCCCGAGAACGCTAGACGATCTCGACCGTCATCTTCCGGGGTTCGTTCGATGGCTCCGATACGCCCTCGAGCGCCATGGCCTCGCAATCCTCTTCGCCCGTGCGGGCAAGATCGGCGAGGGAAACAATGCCGACCAGTCGCTTGTCGCGGTTGAGGACGGGCACTCTTCGAATCTGGTGCTCGGCCATGCAGCGCGCCGCCGATTCGATGTCGTCATCGTCGAAGCAATAGATGATCCGCTCCGACATGACGTCGCGAACCGTTGTCTGGGATGGCGTTCGATCCTCGGCCACCGCTCGCATCACGATGTCCCGGTCGGTCACCATGCCGATCAGCCGGCCATTTTCGCAGACCGGAAGAGCCCCGACATTGTCGTCGCGCATCCGCTTTGCCGCCTCGCGGATCGATGCCTTGGGATCGATCACGTCGGGGTTGGGGGTCATGATTTCGCTTATTTTCATGGCCTGTCTCCTTTCATTCGCTGTCCGCTCGCGGTCGCTGGCAGGTCAGGCTTTTTGCGCTCCTTCCACCGCGGTCTCGAGCTTCGGAAGTTGTCGCCAGGACAAAGGGCGAGGCCGGCCGTTCGTTCCGCCATGTTCGCCTGCGAAACGACGGCCGCCGCCCAATTTGCGCTGCTTGTGAGCCGTCCCGGCTGCGGCTAGTGGCGAGTGCATGATCGACCGCGACAATCGCATCGTCACCGTGTTCGGCGGCGGCGGGTTCATTGGCCGCTACGTCTGCGAGCAGTTGTTCAAGCACGACGTCCGGGTTCGCGTCGCCAGCCGCAATCCGCGCAGCGCTTACTTCCTTCAGCCGCTGGCGCCGGTCGGCCAGTGGGGCTCAGTCCACGCCGACGTGAAGGACGCTAAGTCGGTCCGCGAGGCGGTCAGGGGATCGTCGGCCGTAATCAACCTCGTCGGGGTCATGAACGGCCCGCTGTTCGGCACTCATGTAAGCGGCGCCAAGAATGTTGCCGAGGCGGCCCGCGACGTCGGCGCCGACGCCCTTGTCCATATTTCGGCGATTGGTGCCGACCCGAAGTCTGACTCGGTTTATGGAAGGACCAAGGGCGAGGGCGAGATTGCCGTCCAGGCAGCGTATCCCAAGGCGACGATTATCCGGCCTTCGCTCGTCTTCGGGCCCGAGGATAGCCTCACCAATCGCCTCGCCGCGCTGGCCCGGTTGCCGGTGCTTCCGGTCGTCGCCGCCAAGCGCCGCTTCCAACCGGTCTATGTGAAAGACCTCGCCAAGGCGATCGCGTTGGCCGCGCTCGACCCGCGAACCCATGGCGGCAAGATCTATGAGATCGCCGGCCCCCAGGTGATGACGATGGAGGACATTTACGCGATTTCCGCGCGGTCTGCCGGACGCCAGCCCGACCTTCTCGACCTGCCGAACTTCGCCTCGGCGTTCCTGTCGTGGTTCGGATTTCTGCCGGGCGCTCCGCTGACCCGCGACCAGTGGAAGATGCTGCAGCGCGACAACGTCCCGGCCAAGCGGTCGAAGGGCCTGGAGGCGTTCGGAATCAAGCCGACGGCGCTCGAGGCGGTCGCTCCGGAATGGCTGTCGCGTTTCCGCTCCGGCGGCCGGTGGACCGCCCAGGCGGCCCAACAGGCCGCCTGACCGCATCGTGCCGATCCTCCTGCTCGTCATCATCCTCGGCATCGTCGAGGGCGTCACCGAATATCTCCCGGTTTCCTCGACCGGTCACCTGATCCTTGCCACCGAGCTGCTCGGCTTCAACGCCGGCGCCTGGGCGGTTTTCAACATCGCCATCCAGCCGGGAGCAATCCTCGCCGTCGTCGTCCTCTATTGGCGAACCTTCTGGGACGTGTTCGTCGGCCTGTTCCATCGCTCGCCGTCGGCCTACGCGTTCGTTCGCAACATCCTGGTCGCCTTCCTGCCGGCAGCGGTGCTGGGGGTGTTCCTCGGCGACTGGATCGAATTGCTGCTCGACAATGCGGTAGTGGTCGCCTGGGCGCTGATCATCGGCGGCTTCGCGATCCTCGCCGTCGAGCGCTACGCGAGCCCGAGCGACTGCGGCGGTGTCGCCAACGTGACCTTCCGGCAATCGGTCATGGTCGGGATCGTACAGTGCCTGGCGATGATCCCGGGCGTCAGCCGCTCCGGGGCAACCATCCTCGGCGCGATGAGCTTCGGGGTCGACCGCAAGACCGCGGCCGAGTTCAGCTTCTTCCTGGCGGTCCCGACGCTCACCGGGGCGACAGTCTTCCAGCTGTTCAAGCATTGGGACAGCATCCCCGTCGGCGAGCTCGGCTGGATCGGGGTGGGCAGCCTGGTGTCCTTCATCGTCGCCTTCGTGGTCGTCAAAGCGTTCATGGCGATCGTCACCCGTTACGGCTTCGGTCCGTTCGCCTGGTACCGGATCGTGGTCGGCGCCGCTGCCCTCGTCTGGCTGTCAATGCGCTGATTTGATTGCGCTTCCCGTCGTGGTAAGCTGCCTGCCAGCAAGGAGCTTGTGATGCGTTACACGCTTTTCGTCATTCCCTTCGCTTTGCTCGCCGCTCCGGCCGCGGCCCAAGCCCAGCAGCCCGCTCCGATCCAACTGCCGACCGAGCTGACCGACCCAAGGACTGCGGAGCGGATCGCCGGGATGACGGATGCGCTGTCGAAGGCCCTGCTCGACTTGCCGGTCGGCGAGATCGAGGCCGCGGCCGAGGGGCGTCCTGTCACCGCCGCCGACCGCCGGCGGACGATCCGCGATGTCGCCAATCCAGATGTCGAGCGGAAGGTCGCCGAGAGCGGCCCCAAGGTCAGAGCGGCGATGCAGGCCTTTTCGGCGGCGCTTCCGGCAATCGCCGAGGCATTGTCCGAGGCGGCCGACAAGATCGAGCGCGCCACGGCCAACATGCCGCAGCCCGGCTATCCTAAATATTAGGCGGTGAGCTGGTAATGCTTTAGCAGGTCGTAGAGCGTCGGCCGGCTGATCCCGAGCAGCTTCGCGGCACCGGAAATATTATTGTCGGTCCGGCTCAGCGCCTGGCGAATCGCCTTGCGGTCGGCCATCTCGCGCGCCGCCCGAAGGTTGATCATCAGATCACCGGTGTCTGCGACGGCACCCGGAAGGTCGAGGTCCGCGGCGCCGATCATCTTGCCGTCGGCCATGATGACCGCGCGCTTCAGCCGATTTTCCAGCTCGCGGACGTTGCCCGGCCACCCATAGCCGTCGATCGCCGCGGTCGCGTCCGGCGACAGCCCCTGGACCTTGGGGTTCATGTCGCGCGCGAAGCGGTTGACGAAGTGCCGCGCCAGCAGGACTGCGTCGCCCGAGCGCTCGGCAAGCGGCGGGATCTTCACGACCACCTCGGCGAGCCGGTAATAGAGATCCTCGCGGAACCGGCCGTCGGCGATCATCGCCTCGAGGTCCTGGTGGGTCGCGCAGACGATCCGGGTATCGACCGCGATCGTCTCGCGGCCGCCGATCCGCTCGATGACCCGTTCCTGGAGGAAGCGCAGGAGCTTGACCTGCAAGGGCAGCGGGATGTCGCCGACCTCGTCGAGAAACAGGGTGCCCCCCTGGGCGAGCTCGATCTTGCCGACGTTCGACTTGACCGCACCGGTAAAGGCGCCGCGCTCGTAGCCGAACAGCTCGGCCTCGAGCAGGTTCTCGGGGATTGCAGCGCAGTTGATCGCGACGAACGGCCCGCCGGCGCGGTCGCTCTGCTCGTGGACGGCGCGGGCGAGCAGCTCCTTGCCGGTGCCGCTGGCGCCGAGCAGCATCACCGAGACGTTGGTCGCGGCAACCCGCTCGACGGTCCGAGCCACCTTCAGCATTTCGGGCGCGGCGGTGATCATCGACCCGAGCACGGTCGCCCCGCTCGACTGCTCCAGCTTGCGATTCTCTTCCTCGATCCCGTGGACGTGGAAGGCACGGGCGACGATCAGCCCGAGCTCGTCGATGTCGATCGGCTTGCGATAGAAATCATAGGCGCCGAGCCCGACCGCCTTCAGCGCGCTTTCGCGGGCGCCATGCCCGGAGGCGACGATGACCTTCGTGTCCGGCTTCAGCGCCAGCATCTCGGTGAGGACGGCAAACCCCTCGTCGGTGCCGTCCGGGTCCGGCGGAAGGCCCAGATCGAGGGTGACGACCGCCGGCTCATGGAGGCGGAGCGCCTCGATTGCGGAGGCGTGATCGCCGGCGATGACAATCCGGTAGCCGTCATAGGCCCATTTAAGCTGGCGCTGCAGGCCCTCATCGTCCTCGACGATCAGAAGCACGGGCAGGTCGGTTTCACTGGTCATGCGATCTTCCGAAGGTTGTCCGACGGCGCTTCGGCCGCCTTGAGGTGAATGGTGAACTGGGTTCCTTCGCCGGGCCGGCTCTCGACGCTGAGCCGCCCGCCCATGGCGGCGACCAGTGCCTGCGCCTCGAATGCGCCGATGCCGAAGCCGTCGGGCTTGGTCGACGCGAACGGCTGGAACAGCCGGCTTCGGACGAAATCGGAGTCCATGCCGCTGCCGGTGTCGGCAATGGCGACCACGATCTCGCCGTCGTTCGAGTCGACGCGCATCGTCACCGGTTCGTTCGGTCGGCTCGCTTCGATCGCATTCTGAAGCAGGTGTCCGATCGCTTGTTCGAGCGCCGGCGCGTCGATTTCCGCCCATTGTCCGCTGTCGCCGAGCAGCCGCACCTCATGCTGGCCGCGGCGCGCGGCGATCGCATCGGTGACGACGCCCCGGAGCGATTGCGCCTCGACCCGTTGTGGACGCGCCGACGATTGCGGCGACAGCCGCGCCAGCAGGTCGTTCATCTTGCCGATCGAGCCTTGCAGGGTGGCGATCATGTCGGCGCGGAACTCCGGATTGTCCGCGTGCCGCTCGGCGTTGCGGGCGACCAGCGACAGCTGGCTGACGAGGTTCTTGATGTCGTGGAGGATGAAGGCGAAGCGGCGGTTGAATTCCTCGAACCGCTGCGCGTTGGCGAGGGCCCTTTGCCCCTGCGCCTCGGCCAGCGAGCTCGCCGCCTGGCGGCCGGCGGTGCGCAGCAGGTCGAAATCTTCCCAGTCGAGCGGCCGTCGATAGTCTGGCGCGGCGAGCAGGACCAATCCGGCGGCCTGGTCCTTGTGGATCAGCGGCACCGCGACCCAGGCGTCGGCCTCGTCGATCATCCATTGCGGAACGGGGAGCGAATCTTCGCCCCGCGACCAGCCGCCGTGGATTCCGTCGAGCTCCAGGATCCGGCCGCTGCCGGAAATCCCGTCCCAGAACGCCGCTGCCGCTCGCAGGTCGAAATCCGCCGCCGCGCCGCCATGCCAGTTCCACGCCGCGCCGATTACGAACCCGCCGCTCCCGTCGCGCTCGAGCAGCATGCCGCCGGGGGCGTCGAGAATGTCTGCAAACGCCTTGACGACGCGCTCGCCGAGCGGCCGCGCCTCGGCGCCCGAGCCGCCCAGGGTATCGGTGAAACGAAGCCATTCGGTGCGATAGTCGTAGCGATGTTCGAACAGGTGCTTGGCGATCTTCACTTTCGCCCAGCTGCGCGCCCGGGCGCTCGGCAACAGCACCATCGCCGCGACCACCATGGCCGCGAGAAGTGCGATCGATGCTGGGCGCAGCCAGCTGTCGCCGCTGCCGCGAAGCGCGGTGGCGAGCACCGCCATCACCGCGAAATAGGCGCAGATGGCAAGCAGCGAGAGCGACTGGAAGGTCGCTGCCCGCGACAGCCGGATGCGCCAGTCGTCCTCATGCCTGGCGGCAAGCGCGAACAAGGGGCCGGTCAGGGCGACCGCTGCCCCGCGCCAGTCGAACAGCCCGCCGGCGGCGGAGGGCGCGAGATAGGCGATCGTGTACAGGTTGAGGTCGTAGATCCAGCTCAGCGCCAGGGCGAGCATCGCGAAGCGGATGTTGGAGCGGCTCGACGGCGCTGCCTGGCCGTAGAGGTTGTGGACCAGCACCAGCGAGCCGGCGGCGGCGGTGATCCGAAGGATCCGGTCGGTTTCCTCGACCGCGGGATTGGCGCCGGTGAGGAGCAGGACGGTGGTGACGACCAGCTGCATGCCGAGCACGGCCGAGACCGCCCCATAGACTAGCCGAACGCCCCGCTGCCGCCCCTCGCTGCTCGCGTAGAGGCTGTAAAGCAGCCCGACCCAGACGAGGTTGCGCGCGGTTTCGGCATAATTGCTGAGCGCGCTCATCGGCGCGATCGCTTCGAGCCACGCCCAGCAGGCGGTCAGCGCGAAGGCGGCGAGCAACAGCCGATGCCCGGTCTGGCGCGCGCCCGCGGCCAGCCGCCAGACCAGCAGCGCCGCGAACATCGTCGCCGCGAGCGCATGGCTCCAGAAGGCGATCAGCGGCGACACGGCCGGCCAAGTGGCAAATTCAGCGACATGCGGCAGAGTGTCGCTAAATTTTACAAACATCTGGTGAACGCATCCGCTACTGCCGCTTTTTAGGACCGTCTGCAGTCAGGAGTTCGCAATGGTCGAGAAGCGCCCGATCGGCACCAGCGGGCTGGAGGTCGCCCCGCTCGCTCTCGGCGGCAACGTCTTCGACTGGACGGCCGACGAGGCCACCAGTTTCGAGATCCTCGATGCCTTCATCGACGCCGGCGGGACGATGATCGATACCGCCGACGTCTATTCGGCTTGGGCGCCCGGCCACAGCGGCGGCGAAAGCGAGCGGCTGATCGGCCGCTGGCTGAAGCGAAGCGGCCGGCGCGACCAGGTGGTGATCGCCACCAAGGTCGGCTTCTTCGAGGGGCTGGCGCCGGACAAGGTCGCCGCCGCGTGCGACGCCTCGCTCGAGCGGCTCGGGGTCGAGACCATCGACCTCTATTATCAGCACAAGGACGATGACAGCGTCCCGCTCGCCGACAGCCTCGGCGCCTTCGAGCGGCTGGTCGAGGCCGGCAAGATCCGCGCCATCGGCCTGTCGCAATTTACCGCCGAGCGCGTCGACGAAGCGATGGACACCGCCCGGCGGCTAGGGCTGACCCCGCCGAGCGCGTTGCAGCCCTGGTACAATCTGGTCGAACGGCAGAAGTTCGAGGGCGACCTGCGCGACAGCGCGCTCCGCCACGGGCTTGCTGTCTTCCCTTTTTACAGCCTCGCCAACGGCTTCCTCACCGGCAAGTACCGGTCCAAGGACGATCTCGGCAAATCCGTGCGCGGACTTCGCAACATCGACTATCTCGAGGGCAAGGGCATGGCAGTCCTGGCCGCGCTCGATAAGATCGGCGCGGAGACCGGCGCCGCCCCCGCAACGGTGGCGCTGGCCTGGACCATGGTGCAGCCGGCGATCACCGCCCCGATCGCCAGCGCGACCAGCATCCCGCAACTCGCCGAGCTGCTCGCCGCGCTGGAGCTGACGCTGACCCCGGACCAGATCGGTCGCCTCGACGCCGCCAGCGCCGATTAAGCCTTCGGAAACGCCGAGCCGCCTCAATCCCAAGCCCGCCCGGTTTCCGCCTTCGTTATGGCCGGGTTACTCTTCGGACTTTGGTGGAGAGTGCGATGAGTTGGATGATTGGCCGGACGGCGGTCTTGTCCGATCCGGAAAGCGCGAAGCGCAAGGCGCTCGACAAGCTCCAGGCCCTGAGCCAGCTCGAGGATCCAGAGAGCCTGGTGGTGCCGATCCTGATCGATGCGCTGCTGCTGGTCGAGGCCTATCGCGGCGCGCGCCACCAGATCACCATGCTTCCGGAGCTCACCGACAGCGTCGACGCGCTGCTGCGCGAGATCACGATCCTCGAAAAATCGGCCGAGTGGGCGGCCGAGTAGGTTAGCCCTTCTTCAGGACGTCGAGCGCGGCGAGGGTCATCGCCTCGGTCGCCGTCGAGATCACCGCTTCGGCGTTGGGCGCCCAGAACGGGCTGTGCAGCGACGGCAGCTTCTGCGCGTCGCCGCCGGCCGCGGTCCATTTCTCGATCGGCGTTCCGCCGACCCAGAAGATCAGGCTCTCGACCGACTTGTCGGCCAGCCAGTAGCGGCTGAAGTCCTCGCCGCCCATCACCGCCGGGGTCGTCTTGACCCGTTCGGCGCCGAAATTCTGGGTGAACAGCTCGAGCATCCGGTTGGTCAGCTTCTCTGTATTGAAGGTCGCCGGCGTGTATTGCTCTTCGCGCACCGTCACTTGCGGCATCCGGTCATCGGGCAGCCCCGCGGCGATCGCCTCGCCCCTGGCGACGCGCTTGATCCCGTCGAGCAGGAGCTTGCGGACCTCGGGCGTGTAGCTACGCACGGTGAGCTGCAGCTTGGCCTCGTCGGAGATGATGTTGTGCTTCGCTCCGGCGTGGAAGCTGCCGACCGTGACGACGGCCGGATTGGC
>CAMPJH010000007.1 GCA_946886845.1 uncultured Sphingomonas sp.
GGACTCACTGGACATCATCGATAACTCCAAGGCCACAGGCGAGTTGTAAGCGAGACAAGGATCCGCGGATCCGGCTTCCGATCCTCAATGCCGACTCGAGAGAGCGGAACGGCGACGGCAGCATCGAGCAGGAAGCGGTCGTAGGTGATCCGCGCGCCGCCGCCGACCGAACTGAGGTGCTTCGACTGCTCGACGACGAACAGCCGGTCGAGATTGCTGACCCGCGCGTGGTCGAAAAAGGCATAGCCCTGGATTGCGGCCCGCCGGGCGCTGGTCGGGACCGTGCTTCCGACCCGGATCTCGGCCTGGGTTCCCCAACCGCGATCGCCGAGAAGCGAGCCCGGATCATAGCCGCGGCCGACCGTATAATTGCCGGCCGAGAATTCCTCGAAGCTCAGCAGCGGCTTCCACGCATATTGCGCGCGCGCGCCGAGCGAGAGGGTCAGCTTTGGAGCCGGGCGGAATTCTCCGTAGAGCAAGGCGCGAACGACCGCCGCGGTCGACCGACCCTCGAGCCGGCTGGGCGGGACCTGGCCGGGGCCCAGGCAGGCGGCGCCTGTCGGGCCGCAGTCCTTTGTCGCCCCGAGGATGTCGAGCCCCTTGCGAAATTCGAGCAAGCCGCTGAACCGCCACAACGGCTCGGCCAGCGATCGGCCTCTCGCGAAGTGTGTGCTCATCGCGTCGAGCCCGAGCCGCGCGAACGCAACCCGGATGCGGTCGCGAGCCAGGTCGATCGAATCGATTTCAACGTCCTGGTTGACGATGTCCATGCCGGCCGTGCCGCGCAGGTTGCGCGAGAGGCTGCGCAGGAATGGATAGTCGGCCTGCAGCGTCGCCAGCAGTGTCCTGGCACGAACGTCGCTGTCGCCCTCGATCGACGGATGCGCCCAGGCGTAGGTGAACAGGCCGCCGAGGCCGAGCCCTTCCGAGCCCAGCTTGAAGTCGTGGCCGAGTTGCAGCGTTTGCTGCTCCTTGAGATCCGCGGTGCTGAACGCCGCGATCGTCGTCCGGTCGCCAAGGCCGGTCAGCCCGAACAACTGGCCGCGGACCAGGCCGCCCCAGCGGCCCAGTTCGCGCGAGCCGCCATTCTGGACGTTGAAGTCCGCATAAGCCGGCGTGCGCTGGACGGTGACGTCACCGATCACTTCGCCGGGCGTGCTGCCGGCGGGACGAAGGGTCAGCCGAACCAGATAGCCCGGAAGGTCGCTGGCCAGCAGCAGATAGCGTTCGGCCTCATAACGGTTAAAGACCGGTTGCTTGGTCAGCTGGTTAAGATAGCCGGCGATGATCCGTTCGGCGCCGGTGGCGTTGCCGCGCACCCGAACCTCGGTCAGCCGTGCCATCAGCACTCGGAAGCGGACGACTCCGTCGGCGATCCTCTGTTCAGGCACTTCGACGGCGGCAATATAGCCGGCGTTGCGAAGGATCGTCGCGGCGCGATCGCGGATTTCGCAGACCACGGAGATCGGTTGCTCGGTCCCGACATACGATGAATAGGCGGACTGAAGCTCCGTTGCGCTCAGCCCCTGCAAGCCCTCGAACTCGGCGCCGCGCACGGTGATCCGAATGTTCTGGAACTCGGGATTGTCGAGTGCGCACGGGGCGCGTTCGATCTCGCCCTCGACCTCGAGTCGCGGCGCGCGCACTTCCGGCGGCGGCGCTTCGGGGCGAGTCACTTCCTCGCGAGTCGGAGGCAGAACTTGCGGCGCTGTCTGCGCCGCAGCGGTTGCGGAAGCGGATGCAAGAATCGACGTCAGCAAAAGCGCCGATACCCATCGCCTGCCGCCTTCGCGGAATTGCTTACCCGTCACTATGAACATTAGGGGCGCCCCTCCCCTGTAGCGCGAGTCGCGCCCCAGAGCCTCCAATTTAGAGCAGGTTAACCTGTTTCCTACAAGCCAAATTAATATACCGCTCAAGTCGTTAGAGGCGATATTCTGTCTCTAAACGAGACTTTGGCGGCGCCATTTCGCTCCAGGCGGGGGCGTCGATTGACTCCGAAACGGCTATTAAGCGCCGTCGAGTCGCGCAGCGATCTGATCGGCGATTTCTGTCGCACGCGCGAAGTTCGAATCTTGATGAGTTCGTGCCTCTCAAGCCCGGTTTGACACGGCTCCGTTACATTGACTCTGCGTTAACAGATGATACCCCTGCACGGTTAAGCTCAATGGGGGCTTGGCATCAAAACAGGGAGTTGCGCCATGACCGGGACCACGGCCAACAATCGCAAATATCTAGCAACTGGAGCGGCGATTCTCGTCGTCGCAGCCGGAGCCTATGGGCTTGGGCGAGTCTATCCGCCGCTCGGGCCGAGCGCCGGCACCATCGCGCCGGCCGAGCGCTACCAATCGAGCCAGGTCGGCGAAGGCGATGTGACGCTCGGCGACACTTCGGTGGCCGAGCTGATGCAAACCGACGTGTTCGAACTGATGGTTCACGACGAAAACTTCCGCGCGCTGGCGGCGAGCCCGGGCTTCAAGGCCCTGGCCGGACAGCCGCAAGTGATGGCGGCGCTGATGGCCAATCCAAAGGCGTTTGCAGCGCTGGCCGCCAATCCGAAGGCATTCGAGGGCGTTGCGCACGCAGCCCAACAAGCTTCGGCGCTGGCGCCAAAGGCTAGCCAGGCTTCGGCTCAGCTGATGAACGCGATCGCTGCCCACCCGAAGGCAATGGAAGCGCTTGCTGCGCATCCCCAGGCCTTGGCCGGAATCGCCAGCAATGCTTCGGCGTTCAGCAGTTTCGCGTCGAACGCGAATGCGTTTCGTAATGCCGCTTCGAACGCAGCGGCCAACGCCCACATGGCCAGCAACGCCGCCGCATTCGCGCGACTTGCGAGCGACAATTCAGCGATGAGCGCGCTTTCAGCCGACCCGTCGGTATTCAGCGCGCTCGCTGCCAATGCCGCGGCGTTCAAGGCGCTTTCCGCTCAGCCGCAAGCCCTTGCCGCGACAGTGAACAGCGCCGCGGCTGCGGCTCGCCAGCTTCAGTCGGCGGGCATCTCGAGCTCGGCGATGGCCGCGATCGCGGCGCATTCGAATGCCTATGCGGCGCTTGCCGGGCAGCCGAAGGCGCTGGCGGCTATCGCTGCGCATTCCAAGGCATTCGCCGCGTTGTCGGCGCATCCGCAGGCGCTTGCGGCGATCCTGTCGAATGCGTCCGCCTTCAGCAGCTTTGCAAGCAACGCGAATGCGTTCCGCAATGCCGCTGCGAATGCGGCCGCCGATGCGCGGCTGGCCAGCAACGCCGCCGCTTTCGCCAGGCTCGCAAGCGACAATGCGGCGATGAGTGCGCTCGCCGCCGACCCGCGGTTCTTCTCCGCGGTCAGCAGCAACGCCCTCGCTTTCGGCGGGATCGCCAGCAATGCGCGAATGCTCAGCCCGCAACTGATTGCGGCGATCGGCAACAACGCCTCTGCCTTTTCGAGCATGGCGAGCAATGCTGCCCAGTTGAGCTCGTCGGCGCGGGCGATTCAGGCCCTCAACGCCCATGCGCTGGTTGCGTCGGCAGCGGCGGCCGGACAGCTCAATGCGAGCGCGTCACAAGCCGTGCTTGCCAATCCGCATGCTTTTGCGGCGATGGCGGCTAATCCGCGGGCATTCGAAGCGGTCAGCCAGAATTCGGCGGCGCTTGCAGCGCTTTCGTCGAACCAGAAGGCGCTCGCGGCGCTCGCGGCGCAACCAAATCTCTCGGCGCTGATGGCCAACCCGAACTTCTCGGCGGCGCTGAGCCAGGCCGGAGTGTCTCAGGCCCAAGCGAACTGACCTGAGCGGCTTGGGGGAGCCGTAAATGGGGGTTGCGTATTCCAACGGGCGCCGGCTTGCATCCTGCACGCTGGCGCTCGTTGTCGCCGCCTCCGGAACCGCCGCCCTGGGTCAGACCCCGGCCAAGCAGCCTCCCCCGCCGCCGCCCGCGGACACGACCACGATCGTCGAAGATCCCGACGCGGTGCCGCCCTCGCCGCAGGATCCTCCTCCTGTCGAACCGGAGCAACAGGGCCCGGAACATGTGCCGCCGGACGCTTCGGGCTTTCATCTTTCGACGCTGGAAACGGCGAACCTGTCGCTGCTCTATATCGACCCGCTGCAGACGTACCTGACACCTTATGTCGCGCGCGCGTTCGAAAACTCGCTGGCCTTCCACAAGAAGCAATTCCAGTGGGAGCCGTGGGACCGGACCACGATGCTGCTCAAGGACTTCTCCGACTATGGCAATGCCGCCGCGCTCGGATCCCCAAGCAACATGGTGCTGCTCGACGTGGCGCCGCTGTCGCTGTCGATGGAGACTTTTTCGCCCGGCGAGCGCTTCTTCACCCTGACCAACCACGAGCTCGCCCACGTTGCCGCGATCGATGTCTGGAACAAGCGGGACGCGTTCTGGCGCAGGTTTCTCGGCGGCAAGCCGATGCCCTTGCAGAAGCACCCGGAATCGATCCTCTACAATTTCCTGACCAGCCCGCGGAACCTGACTCCGCGCTGGTACATGGAAGGCAGCGCGGTCTTCTTCGAAACCTGGATGGCCGGCGGCCTCGGCCGGGCGCAGGGCGCCTTCGACGAAATGGTCTTCCGGGCGAAAGTCCGGGATGGCACCCGCATCTATTCGCCGCTTGGCCTCGAGAGCGAAGGCACCTCGTCCGACTTCATGGTCGGTGCCAATTCCTATCTCTACGGCACCCGATTCTTTTCGTATCTCGCCTTGACCTACGGCCCCGAACGCACGGTCGAATGGCTTCGCCGATCGGAGGATTCGAAGGCGTTTTACGCCAGTCAGTTCAAGCATGTTTTCGGCAAGCCGCTCGACACCGCGTGGGATGAGTGGGTCGCCTTCGAACACGGCTTCCAGAAGGCCAACCTCGACGCGATCGGACGCTATCCGCTGACCGAGGTTCGCCACCTCAGCCCACGCGGGCTGGGATCGATGTCGCGCGGCTTCGTCGACGAGAAGACCAACAGCCTGATCGCCGCCTTCCGCTACCCCGGCCGGATCGGTTTCCTTGGGCGAATGGACATGGCGACGGGCAAGCTGACTCCGCTCACCGATCTCGACGGGATGATGCTGTACAAGGTGACCAGCGTCGCCTTCGATCCCGACAGCCGGACCGCTTTCTACACCAATCAGAATTACGCCTTTCGCGAGCTGATGGCGATCGACGTCGACACCGGCCGAAAGCGCCTGCTCCTCAAGGATGCGCGGATCGGCGACCTTGCGTTCAACCGCGCTGACAAGAGCCTGTGGGGAATCCGCCACCAGAACGGGTTCGTGACGCTGGTCAGGATTCCCGCTCCCTACACCAGCTTCAACCAGGTCAAGACGTTCCGTTACGGCGAAATCCTTTTCGATCTCGATGTCTCGCCCGACGGCGAGCTGGTTTCGGCCTCCTACGGAACCGTCGACGGCAAGCAGTCGGTCAAGGTGTGGAAGCGCGCGGACATCGAGCAGGGAGATGCCGAAAACCCGGTCGCGACGCTTTCGCTAAGCCCCGCCATACCGGAGAATTTTGCCTTCACGCCCGACGGCAAGGCGCTGCTCGGCACCGCATATTTCACCGGCGTGTCCAACGTCTTCCGCTTTGACATCGCGAGCGGCGAATATCAGGCCCTGACCAACGCCTCGACCGGCTTCTTCCGGCCGCAGCTTCGTCCCGATGGCTCGCTGCTGGTCTATGATTACACCGGCGACGGCTTCAACCCGTCGCTGATCCAACCGCAGGCGCGCGACGATCTCGCCGCGATCGAGCTGCTCGGGACGCGCGTCGTCAACGCCCATCCCGAGCTCAAGCAATGGGGCGTCGGCTCGCCGGCCAAGGTCCCGCTCGACGAGCTGATCACCGAGCGAGGCACCTATCGTCCGACGCAGCGGATGCGGTTCGACGCCCATTATCCGATCGTCTCGGGCTACGCCCGTCAGCCCGCGTTCGGCTATTACATGCATATCGCGGACCCGCTGCAATTCCGGCAATTGAGCGCGAGCATCGCGGTCTCGCCATTCAAGGTTAAGGGAGCGCAGCGCCTCCATCTCGACGTCGAGTATCAGACGCCGAACTGGAAGTTGCGCTACTGGCACAACCTCGCCGACGTCTATGACCTCGCCGGCCCGGTGCTGCGAAGCCGCAAGGGCGACGCTTTCATCGTCAGCTACACGCGGCCGCTGATCTACGATCCGCCGCGCCAGCTCGACGTCTTCGGGTCGGCCTCCGCTTTCTTCGGGCTCGAACAGCTTCCCGGCGCGCAGAATATCCCGAGCCCGAAGAATCTGCGCTCGGCCGAAATCGGGCTGCGCTATACGAACACCACGAAAGCGCTTGGCGGAGTCGATCATGAAAAGGGCATCGCCGGTCGGATCGTCGCCGCCGCGGACCAGGCGCAGGGACGAGTTTTCCCGCGCCTCTATGGCGGAATCGACATCGGCACGGCCTTGCCGTGGAGCAACAGCTCGGCCTGGATCTATGCCCATGCCGGAATGGTCGGCGGCCAGCGGCTGAACCCGCTCGCCGCATTCTATTTCGGCTCGTTCCGCAACAATTACGTCGATGACCGGCCGGAGAAACGGTATCGCGAACTGGAGAGCTTTCCTGGTTTCGAGATCGACGAGATCGCCGCTCGGCAATTCGCCAAGGTGACGGGCGAAGTGAACCTGCCGCCGATCCGTTTCGCCGAGGCCGGAACCGCCGCCTTTTACCTGAGCCATCTGCGCCCGGCGCTCTTCGCCGGCGCAATGGCGACCAAGACTCCGGACGGCGACGGCCGCAACTATTACACCGTCGGCGGTCAGCTTGACCTCAACTTCACGATCGCCATGCGGCTGCCGATGATCTTTTCGGTCGGCGCCGCCGCCGGCTTCGAGGACGGCCACTATCGCAAGACCGAGTGGCTGGCCTCGCTGAAGATCATGTAAAGATGGCCTGGTTCCTGACCGAGATCGCCCACTGGGGACTGGCGCTGGTGCCAGTCCTCATCCTGCTTTCAATCTTCGTCTGGCTCGACGCCTTCAAGCTGACTAGTCTCAAGGAAATCCTGGTCCTGCTGCTGCTCGGCGGGATTGCCGCGCTCGCCGCCTGGCCGGTCAGCGGCCGGCTGATCGACACCCTGCCGATCGGCTTTTCCAATTACAGCCGCTTCATCGCGCCGTGGTTCGAGGAGGCGCTCAAGGCCGCCGTCATCATCCTGCTCTTTCGCTTCAACCGCGTCGGCTACAAGGTCGACGCGGTGATCGCCGGCTTTGCCGTCGGCGCCGGCTTCTCGGTCGTCGAGAACGTCTTTTACCTGGCCATCTTCCCTGATTACGGCGCCGGCACCTGGCTGGTGCGCGGGCTTGGGACCGCGGTGATGCATGGCACGACCCTGGCGATTCTCGCCGCCGTCGCTCACGAGCTGGCGGAGCGCGAGAATCGCGCCGCGGCCGGCGACTTCAGCTTCAACCTGCTGTGGTTCGTCCCCGGCTATCTGGTCGCCGTCGGCTTGCACATGGCGTTCAACCAGTTCCCCGACCAGCCGATGCTGGCGATGATGGGCGCGGTGATTTTCGCGCCGATCGCGATCCTGGCGATTTTCCACTTCGGCACCGCCGAAGCGCAGCGATGGCTCACCACCGAATCCGCAGCCCACCGGTCGCAGCTGGAAGCCCTTCGGGCCGGACGCTGGCCAGAAGGCGCGGCCGGCCGCAAGATCGCCGCGCTCGCCGGTCGCCTCGGTCCGGAGGCCGCCGGGCGGATCCGCCGCTATTGGGAATTGCAGGCATGGCTGGTCGTCCAGGCCGAGGAAACCCTGATGGAAGAGGCCGCCGGCGACGCCGAGGTTGATTCGGGCGAGGTGCGGGCGGCATTCGCCGAGATGGCAGGACTGCGGCAGGCGCTCGGCAAGAGCAGCTTCGCCGCGGTCAAGGCGCTGCTTCCGTTCAGCCGCAACGATTATTGGGAAGTGTCCGAGCTTCGCCAGCGCCTCTCGCGCTGACGATCGTCCTCCTCAGCCGAACCGCTCGCGAAGCAAGTCGAGCGACGGGTCGTGGGTGAGGTCGAGGTGAAGCGGAGTGACGCTGACATAGGCGTCGTCGATCGCTTCGAGGTCGGTCGAGTGGCCGGGCGTCTGGACCATCGGGCCGAGCCCGAACCAATAGTAATTGTAGCCGCGAGGGTCGGTCCGCTCGACGATCCGCAAGCGGCCGTAGTCGCGGATTCCCTGTCGGCAAATGCGAATGCCGTTGATCTTCTCGGGCGGCAGCGCCGGAAAATTTACGTTGATCAGGGTTCCGGGCGGCGGCTCGAAATCCATTAGCGGCGCAAGCACCCTCTCCGCCCAGGCCTCGGCGGCCGCGAAAGGGACAGTGTCGCCCATGCCCTCACGCGAGTAGCTCTGGCTGAGGGCGATCGAGCGGACTCCGGCGAGCGCGCCCTCCATCGCCGCCGACACGGTGCCCGAATAGGTCACGTCTTCGCCGAGATTGGCCCCGCGGTTGATGCCTGACAGAATCAGGTCGGGCGGCGAGTCCTTCATGACGTGCGCAAGGGCCAGCATCACCGCATCGGTCGGGGTGCCGGTGACCGAGAATCGCTTCTTGTCGTGGCGGCGCAGGCGAATCGGCTGGGTCAGGGTCAGCGAGTGACCGGCGCCGGATTGCTCCTCGGTCGGAGCAACCACCCAGACATCGTCCGAGAAACCCTGGGCGATCGTCTCGAGCAGATCGAGGCCGCGGGCGTTGATGCCATCGTCGTTGGTCAGCAGGATGCGCATCGCGCTCCTCATAACGGCCCCGCCGACCCGGGCAACCATGGGTGCCGAACGGACACCGCCGAGCCTAAAATGCGCCATATCGGCAACAGCTTGGCGATTTATTGACCGACCCAGTGTCAGCGCTTGTTAAGGCCTTGGCCCTTATTTATAGGCGCGGTCGGGGATTACCGACTTGCCCGGTGCTAAACCCCGGGAAAGTCTTGTTGAATCCGCCTCCGGCTGCACCGGTGGCTCCGGTCGCAGCAGCGATGGCGGGCTAGCGGGGGATGCCCTCAGGCAAGGCGCCTGCGGACAGACTGGGAGGGGTATCAAATGGCGACTGCTCTAGTCGATCTTTACAATGAAAAGCCGGTACCGTTCGATCGGATCATCGTTCCGGAATCCTATCGGCCGTCCGACAAAGACGAGTTCATGTGCGACCTCCATCGCGCCTATTTCCTCAAGAAGCTTCGCGAGTGGAGAGAAGCGGTCATCGACGAGTCGCGGCAGACGATGGCGCAGCTCCAGGTCGATTCGCTTCGCGAGCCCGACCTTGCCGACCGCGCGTCCAGCGAAACCGATTGGGGGATCGAGCTTCGGACCCGCGACCGGCAGCGCAAGCTCATTGCCAAGATCGATAGCGCCATCCGGCGCCTGTACGAAGGCGAATATGGCTATTGCGAGGTGACCGGCGATCCGATTTCGCTGGCTCGGCTCGAAGCCCGGCCAGTCGCAACGATGACCCTTGAAGCGCAGGAGCGCCACGAGAGGATCGAGAAGGTGTCACGGGACGACTAAAGCGCGGGGCGCTTTAGGCGAATGGGACACGCGACGACTAAAGCGTCGCGCTAGGCCGGCTCGGGCTCAATGCTCGTAATGGCCGGCGAGCTCGTCCTTGAGCTTCAGTTTTTCTTTCTTGAGCTGATGGAGAAGATCTTCGTTCGGGTGCGGCCGATGCTCCTCTTCGTCGATCATCGCGTGGAGCGCCGCGTGCTTGGATGCGAGAGTGTCGGCCTGTGCCTTGTCCATCGGTGCCAGTTCCTTTCGTGAACACGAGTGACAACCGACACTAGTAAATCACGTTTTTTGCAATTTGTCTTGGGGCTGTAACAACCGCCCACCCGGCCGCTCGCGCGTCCTGCCGCGATGCGACAATGCCTGGTCATTCACCGTCCCGCTTCGGGACAGCGGCCCGCCGACGGCGCCGAATGACGATGTTGTGCGTTTTCTCGGGCTCCCGAAAGTGGCAGTTGAGCGCGATGGACGACTCACGCGAAGTCCCCGATTCGGAAGCCCGCATCACCCCGCGGCTGATCAACTCCTTTTACACGGAGGCGATGCTGCTGGCCGACGAGGCCCGTTCCTATTTCGACGACGCCGGCCGTGGTGAGCGCGACGGCCTCGACCCGTTCATCCGGGTCAGCTTCGCCTGCGAATCGCTCAAGGTCACGACCCGGATCATGCATATCGTCGCCTGGCTCTTGACCCAGCGCGCAATCGAAAGCGGCGAAATCGCCTTGCGCGAAGGCCGCCGGCCCGAGCGCCGGCTGGGCAACGCCCAGGAAAGCGATCCGGCGGTGATCGCGCGGCTGCCGGAAGCCGCCCGGCGCCTGGCGAATGCGAGCTCCGATCTTTACGCGCGGGTGAAGCGGCTCGACGAGGGCAGCCTCGCCGACGAGCCGCCGCAGAGCCCGGCGCGGGCGCTGATGGGTCGCCTCGAGCGCGGCCTCACCGGACAGCCTTAGCCTCGCACAGGCGCTTCAGCGCCGCGTCATATTCGCGAGCAAGCGTGGCGACATAGTCGGCCGCCGGCTGGACTTTGTCGATCACTCCAATGCCCTGTCCCGAGCCCCAGATGTCGCGCCACGCCTTGCTCTTTGTCGATCCGTCCGAGCCGAATTCGGTCGGCAGGGATTCGACCTTGTCGAGTGAGTCGGGGTCGAGCCCGGAGCGTTCGATCGACGAGCGAAGGTAGTTGCCGGCGATCCCCGTGAACAAGGCGCTGTTGACGATGTCGGCGGCGCCGGCGGCGACAATCGCTTGCCGATATTCGTCGGCGCAGCGCGCCTCTGGAGTGGCGATGAACGGCGAGCCGACATAAGCCAGATCGGCGCCCATTGCCTGTGCGGAAAGCACCGCCGAGCCGGTGGCGATCGCTCCCGACAGGATAAGCGGCCCCTCGAACCACAGGCGGATCTCCTGGACCAAGGCGAACGGCGACCAGCGGCCGGCATGTCCCCCCGCACCCGCGGCGACCGCGATCAATCCGTCGGCGCCCTTGGCCACGGCCTTCCTTGCGAAGCGGTCGTCGATGATGTCGTGGAGCGTAATCCCGCCCCACCCGTGAACCGCCTGGTTGAGCTCCTCGCGCGCGCCCAGCGAGGTGATGACGATCGGCACCTTCCACTTCTCGCAGACCGCCATGTCGGCTTCGAAGCGGTCGTTGGAGCGGTGAACGATCTGGTTGACGGCGAACGGCGCCGCCGGCCGGTCGGGATGTTCGCGATCATGAGCCGCGAGCGCTTCCGTGATCTCGTGCAGCCATTCATCGAGCTGCGCCGCCGGACGCGCGTTGAGCGCCGGAAAGCTGCCGACGATCCCGGCCGTGCACTGCGCAATCACCAGCTTGGGGTTGGAAATGATGAACAGCGGCGCGCCGATCACCGGCAAGCGCAAGCGAGACAGGATAGAAGGAAGTGTCATCGTGCCCCCCGGCGCCGGTTCAAAAACGCGCGATCAGGCAGCGGCGCGCGTCAGCCAAGGCGCATAATAATCGCGGAGCATCGCCACGACCGTGTCCGGGTCATCCTGCTGGTTGACCCGATTGCGAAGCTCGGCCGAGCCGGGCAGGCCCTTGGTGTACCAGCCGATATGCTTGCGGGCGAGGTTGACGCCGGTGTGCCGTCCGTAAAGCGACAACATCTCGTCATACTGGCCGAGCATGACTTCGAGCTGCTCGTCGAGCGACGGCTCGCTCCAGGCGCCATCCTTGGTCAACTCGGCCATCGCCTGCGCCAGCAGCCAGGGGCGACCGTAAGCGCCGCGGCCGATCATCACTCCGTCTGCGCCCGACTGGCGAAGCGCCGAGCGGGCGTCCTCGACCGAGCATATGTCGCCGTTGACGATCACCGGAATCGAAACCGCGTCCTTCACCTTGCGGACAAAGCGCCAATCGGCGTCCCCTTTGTACATTTGGCACCGGGTGCGGCCGTGGACGGTGATCATCTTCACGCCCGCGCTTTCGGCGATCCGCGCCAGCTCGGGCGCGTTCAGGCTCGAATGATCCCAGCCCATGCGCATCTTGAGGGTGACCGGCACGTTCACCGCTTCCACCGTCGCCTCGACGATCGCCGCCGCCAGCGGTAGGTCGCGCATCAGCGCCGACCCCGCCTCGCCATTGACCACCTTCTTGACCGGACAGCCCATGTTGATGTCGATGATCGCGGCGCCGCGCTGCTCGTTGAGACGCGCGGCTTCGGCCATTACCTTGGGCTCGCAGCCGGCAAGCTGCAGCGACACCGGCTGCTCCGACTGGTCCCACAAGGATTTTTGCAGCGACTGGCGGGTCTCGCGGATCATCGCCTGGCTGGCGATCATCTCGCTGACTGTCAGCCCGGCGCCGTAGCGCTTGACCGCCCGCCGGAACGGCAGGTCGGTGACGCCCGTCATCGGCGCCAGGATTACTGGCGAGTCGATCCGGACTGGTCCGACTTGTATGGGCTTCAGGACGCTCATGGGATCGCGGCATGTAGGCGACCAGCCC
This sequence comes from uncultured Sphingomonas sp., assembly GCA_946886845.1. Next base: position 12,466 of record CAMPJH010000007.1, read on the forward strand.
TTGGCGGACAAGGCGAGCGGCCCTAGAGCCGCGCTCCATGAGCGTGACAGCGCTAATCGTCGCCGCCGGCAAGGGCGAGCGCCTCGGCGGCGGTCTGCCCAAGCAGTATCGGCCGCTTGGCGGCAAGCCGGTCCTTCGCCGCGCAGTCGAGGCTCTGGCCTCGCATCCGGCGATCGGCGCCCTGCGCGTGGTGATCGGTGCCGGCCAACATGATCTTGCCAACGAGGCGCTGGCGGGGCTCGACGTCGGGCCGCTGATCGAGGGCGGCGCCGAGCGCGCCGATTCCGTCCGCGCCGGCCTCGGCCAGATCGCCAGCGATGTAGTGCTCGTGCATGATGCCGCCCGTCCCTTCTGCCCCCCCGCCGTCATTGACCGGCTGCTCGCGCCGCTCGAATTCTTCGACGGGGCTGCGCCGGTGCTTGCGGTGGGCGACACTCTGGCGCGCGCGGGCGACCAGATCGAAACACCGGTCGACCGTAGCGGGCTGGTGCGTGTGCAGACACCCCAGGCGTTCCGGCTCGGGGCGCTTCGCCGGGCTTATGAATCCTGGAGCGGCCAGGCGGCGACCGACGAAACCACCGTCGCCCGCGCCGCCGGTCTCGGAGTCGCGGCGGTCGAAGGCGATCCGGCGCTCGAGAAGATCACCACCACCGCCGACTTCGCTCGCGCCGAGCAATGGCTGGCCGCGCGGCTCGTTTCCCGCACCGGCGTCGGCTTCGACGTCCACGCCTTTGCCGACAACGGCCCGATCATGATGGGCGGGATCGAAATTCCGCACGAGCGCGGCCTGGCCGGCCACAGCGACGCCGACGTCGTCCTGCACGCGATCACCGACGCGCTGCTGGGGGCGGCTGGGCTCGGCGACATCGGCGAGTTTTTCCCGCCGGCCGATCCGCAGTGGAAGGGCGCCTCATCGGACCGCTTCCTCGCGCACGCGGCCGCTCTGGTTCGCGAGCTTGGCGGCGTGATCGACAACGTCGACTGCACCGTGATTTGCGAAGCGCCCAAAGTCGCCCCGCATAGGGAGCAAATGCGCGCCCGGATCGCTGAGATCCTGCGCGTTCGGCAAAGCCAGGTGAGCATCAAGGCGACCACCACCGAACGTCTGGGCTTCACCGGGCGCGGCGAGGGCATTGCCGCGCAGGCGGTGGCGAATATCCGTCTGGAGATGAGCGAATGAGTGAAAGGCTTCTCCCGCAGGAACTGTACGACAAGGCGAAGGAAGTGGTCGACGCCAACCGCAAGCTCGGCCGGCGCGTGGCGGTGGCGGAAAGCTGCACCGGCGGCCTGGTTTGCGCCGCTCTGACCGAGATCCCGGGATCGTCGGAGATCTTCGAAGCCGGCTACGTGACCTATTCGAACGCGTCGAAGATCGACGATCTCGGAGTCAGCTCGGAAGTCGTCGAGACGTTTGGCGCGGTCAGCGTCGCGACCGCCTGGGCAATGGCGCGCGGCGCGCTTTCAGCGTCGAACGCCGACATCGCCGTCGCGATCACCGGGATCGCGGGACCCGGCGGCGGAACCCCGACCAAGCCGGTCGGAACGGTCGTCTTCGCACGAGCCGAGCGCGACGCCGATCCATCGCAGATCGTCGCCGACCAGAAGCATTTCGATGCCGTCGGCCGGGCCGGCGTGCGGCTTCAGGCGACGCTCTGCGCGCTCGACCTGCTGATGCCGTAGAGCGTCGCGGCGCGCTGCTCGAACGCGCCCGTCATTCGCCTCAGCGCCCGGTCGAACATCTGGCCGGCAAGCGCCTCGAACAGGCGCGACCGGAAGGCGAAATCGACCGAGAAGTGGAGGTTGGTGCCGCCGTCGCCGGCAGGCTCGAAGCGCCACTCGTTGTGCAGATATTTGAGCGGGCCCTCGACATAGTCGACGACGATCCGGTCCGGCCGCTCTTTCACCACCCGGCTGGTGAACCGTTCCTTGAAGGCGCTGAAGCCGACGACAAGGTCGGCAAGCGTCTCGGTCTCGCTCGATGAGCGGACCCGCACCGCGACCACCCAGGGCAGGAATTCGTCGTAGTGGCCAACGTCGGCAACCATCTCGAAAAGTTGCTCGGGCGTGTAAGGGAGATGGCGGGATTCACTGTGCCTCGGCATCAGCCGATCGCTCGCTCCAGCTGCGCTTTGCGCGCCTCCTGCATCTTCTTGAAATCGTCGCCGGCGTGATAGCTCGATCGGGTCAGCGGCGACGCCGCGACCAGCAGGAAGCCCTTGGCTCGGGCGATCGCCGCATAAGCGTCGAATGCCTGCGGAGTGACGAACTCCTCGACCGTCGCGTGGCGCGGGGTCGGCTGCAGATATTGGCCCATGGTCAGGAAATCGACGCCAGCCGAGCGCATGTCGTCCATCACCTGGTGGACCTCGAGGCGCTGCTCGCCCAGGCCGACCATCAGCCCGGACTTGGTGAAGATGTGCGGCGCCTTGCGCTTGACGCTCTCGAGCAGACGCAGCGACGCATAGTAGCGCGCGCCCGGGCGGATCGTCGGATAGAGCCGCGGCACCGTCTCCAGGTTGTGATTGTAGACGTCCGGCCCGGCGACGATGATCGCATCGACCGCGCTGTCCGCTTTGTTGCGGAAATCCGGGGTCAGGATTTCAACGGTCGTGTTGGGAGTGCGCTTGCGGAGCGCCTCGATCACCTTGACGAACTGCGACGCGCCGCCGTCGGGCAAATCGTCGCGGTCGACCGAGGTGACGACGATATGCTCGAGCCCAAGCTCGGCGGCGGCCGTCGCGACATGCTCGGGCTCGAGGGGATCGACGGCCCTCGGCATTCCAGTCTTGACGTTGCAGAAGGCGCAGGCGCGCGTGCAGGTGTCGCCCAGGATCATCACCGTCGCGTGCTTCTTGGTCCAGCATTCGCCGATATTCGGGCAGGCCGCTTCCTCGCAGACGGTGGCAAGATTGAGCTCGCGCATCAGCCGCCGGGTCGAATGATAGCCTGGGCTGGTCGGCGCCTTGACCCGGATCCAGTCGGGCTTGCGCTGTCGCGGTACGGCCGTTGGGGCGTTCATGCGCGCCAGATAGCGATGCTCCGGCCCGCTTGCCACCCCCGCGGCGGCGATCTAGCGCAACCGCCATGGGGCGCTTCACTCGAATGGTCGAAGGCTATCGCCGGTTCCGGCAATCCCGCTGGCCGAAGGAACGCGAGCGCTGGTCGGACCTGGCTGAAGGCCAGAGCCCGAAGGTGATGGTGCTGGCCTGCTCCGACAGCCGGGTCGATCCCGCCGAAATCTTCGACACCCGTCCCGGCGAGATCTTCGTCGTCCGCAACGTCGCCAATCTCGCCCCGCCGTACGAGACATCGAGGGGCTATCATGGCGTGTCCGCGGCCCTGGAATTCGCGGTCACGCAGCTCGAGGTGGAGGAGATCCTCGTGCTCGGTCATGAATCGTGCGGGGGCTGCGCGGCGGCGCTGACCGGCCAGTTCGACGGGGCCGAGCCCGGCGAAGGCCATTTCATCGCCGACTGGGTGCGGCAGCTCAGCGATGCGCGCCAGCGCGTTCGCGCGCGTCACCCCGAAATGGACGCCGACGCAGCGCTCGAAATGGAACGGGAAGCGGTCAAGCTCAGCCTGGCCAACCTCAGGAGCTTTCCGTGGATTGCAGATCGCGAGGCCGACGGACGGCTGAAGCTCCACGGCGCCCATTTCTCGATCGCGGAAGGGCGATTGTTCGTGCTCGACGAGACGGAAGGTAGCTTCCGCCCCGCCTGAGTCACGAAGCGCAATCAACTAGCAGCGGACGTTATAATCGTAATGCGGCTGGCCGTACTGGTCGACGTAATAGCAATAGCCGCGAGTATCCCGGTAATATTGCCGGTTGTTGATCACCGCTCCGAGAACTCCGCCGAGAACCGCGCCGGCGATCGCCCCTTCGACGGTGCTGACGCCAGGAATGATCGCCCCGCCGATTGCGCCGGCGGCTCCGCCGACCGCAGCGCCGGTCGCGATTCGGCGACCCTGCGAGTCATACTGATACCCGTACGGCTGGTTGGCGCCGTAATAGGGGTTGCCATAATATGGGTTGGTCGCGCAGCCGGTTGCGGCAAGGCTGCCGGCCAGCGCGGCGGTAAGTGCCAGTCTTTTCATAACCTTGGTCCTCCAAAACGCTTTCCCCGGAAATCCCATGCGGATTCAGTGCACGAGAAGGCGTTTCGTTCCCGCATCGATCATGTACGGTTCATGTACGCGACAGGTTGCGCGGTCAGCTGTGGTCATTCCGCGACGCCGCGGTAGATGGGACTCCAAGCAGTGAGGATTCGCGAGACGATGAGCAACGGAAGCGACGGTACGCGCGACTTCAACATCGCCTTGCTGATCGATGCCGACAACGCCTCGCCCGACCATCTCGACGAAGTGCTGCTGGTGCTCGGCGAGCTCGGGACGATCAACATCCGCCGCGCCTATGGCAATTGGGCGAAAGCGAGCCTGAAGGGCTGGGGCGACCTGACCGGGCTTCACTCGATCATCCCGATGCAGCAGTTCGACGTCGTCAAGGGCAAGAGCGCGACCGACATGCGGATGACGATCGACGCGATGGACCTGCTCTATCGCGGCAATATCGACGGCTTCGGGATCATGTCGTCGGACAGCGATTTCCTGCCGCTGGCCCAGCGGATCCGCGAGGACGGCCTCCCCGTCTACGGCTTCGGCACGGCCAAGACGCCGCTCGGCTTCCGCCAGGCCTGCACCCGCTTCTTCGATGTCGCCGCGCTCGTCGCCAACCAGCCGGTCGAAGGGGAGACCGGGCTCAGCGTCGAGGAACGCCCGGTCGACGACGAGCTGCTCGAGCTGCTCGGCCACGCTTACAAGGCCTCGGAGCGCGACGAGGAGGGCTACACCAGCCTCTCCGAGCTGGGCCAGCGGGCCAAGGCGGTGTCGAGCTTCGCGACCCGCAATTACGGCTATACGCGGCTGTCCGACCTGCTCCGCGCGATCCCCAATTTCGATGTGAAGCCCGGCGCCGACGGCCGGCTTCGGGTCAAGCGCCTGCGCTAGCGGAACCCTGCCCTTCGACGCCCGTTCGCTCCAGCAAGGAGCAAGGCCATGACCGAGACCAGAGGCGAGCGCCGCGCCGAAACGGCGAAACGCAACGACGACAGCGGCATCATCGAAGCCGCCATCGACGAATCGGAAGCTGCTGCCCAGCGGGGCAGCGGCGGCGGCAATCTGCAGCGCGACATTGGGACCCAGGCCGAACGCGACCAGGTCGAAGACCCGGAAGCCCATGAGAGTGTCACGAAAGGCGACCACATGGCCCACGGCCAGTTCAGCGACGAGCCGCACCCAGCGACCAAGGTCGTCACTGAGCGCTAGCCTTCACTCGCTGTTGCCCGGACGACACTATGACGCCAATCTTTTCAGTTTGTTGACGGCAGAGGGAACGCAAACAGCCGCCACCGGTTGAGGTTCCTAACCTAAGTTACGACCCGCCGGGATATCATGCACGCGAATACAAGCGTCCAAATGCTGCTCGACATCGCTCTCGATGCGCTCCGCAACGGCGAGAATTGGCGATCCGTCCTCGATGGGCTTCCGGTGCCGGTCTATACGACCGACGCCAATGGCGCGGTGACCTATTGGAACCAGTTCTGCGTCGACTTCGTCGGCCGCGAGCCGCGCCTCGGCGAGGACCGATGGTGCGTCACCTGGCACCTCTACACCACAGCCGGCGATCCGCTGCCGCACGACAAATGCCCGATGGCTAGGGCGATCAGGGAAAAGCGGGAAATCCGTGACGAGATCATCATCGCCGAGCGCCCCGACGGGCATCGCTTCGCCTGCCGGCCCTACCCGACTCCCTATTTCGATGCGGGTGGTGATCTCAAGGGCGCGGTCAATCTGATCATCGACGTCACTGATGAACAGGCCGGCGCGCTCGCCGATCAGGCGGCGCGGTGCAAGCGGCTGGCCGATTCGACCAACGATCAGCGGGCATCGATGATTCTCGCGCAAATGGCGAAGGACTATGCGGCGAGCGCGGCAGCTCTGCGCGACTAAAGCAGCTCCAACTCAACCCTAACCTCTTCGCCAGTGGCAATGTGCGCTTTCCGGCGCACATCCGCCTTGACCGGAAGGATGTAACCGCCGCTCTTTTGCGGGAACACCGAAGTTCGCCAGGTGACGCCGTTGATGGTCGCCTCGACGCGCACCGACCCAAAGCCGCGCAGTCCCGCGAAAGCCGCAGCACGGATCTCCGCCGATTTCTCCTCTGCAATGCTGAGAAAATACCAGCGACCGGACGCTTGTGTCTGCCAGACCCACAGGAGCGTCCGTAATTCGATCACCTCACCGAAGGGCGCCGCAACCGTCGCTTTGTCAATCCGCGCCGGCTTTTGCGTCGATCGCGCCGTGGAGATGGGCGGCGGCGAGCTCAATGTCGCGATGGCCGTACTGCCCAGCCCGACTTTCCGCGGCGAGCAAGGCGCAGCGGTGGACCTTGCGGAAATCTCCATAGGGGAACTTGTAATGCGCCTTGGTGTCGGCAGGTTCCTGGTCATCCGCTCCAAGATGCCACTTGCCATATTCGGTAAATCCGTGGCGCTCGATGAACTTGTTTTCTTCCTCGGCGGACGGCTGGTGCTCACTCCAGTCATCGCGCTCGTCACGGACGACGCGGCCCTCCCGGATCAACGTCTCCGCATGCGCTTCCCCGCTCCTGTGAAGCTTTACGGTCATGCCTTTCGCCTCCTTCTCCCATCCTTTCGAGCAACTGCTCGGCGGCAAGCTCGATGTCACCGAGAACGAGCAGTTCGGCCTGCCCCTCCGCGCTCAGCAGCGCGCAACGATGCACTCTGGCGAAATCGCCATACGGGTAGTGGAAGCGCGCTTTGGAATCTTCTGGCTCCTCGTCGTCGATCCCCAGGTGCCAGTTTGCGTATTCGGCGAGCCCATTACGCTCGATGAAGGCATCTTCGTCTGCCGCCGAGCGACGGTGGTCTTTCCAGTCAAGCCAATCGTCGACGACGTAGAGCCCGTTGTCGATAAGGCCGCGCGCTTGTTCCACCGCACGCTGGTTGAGCTCAATGCTTATCTCAGAGCGCTTTCTGCGACCGCAGTCGTAGCCGCTGCGCACGCTTCGCGCGTTTATGCGCCGTCCTCCATCGCATTGCCCCCGAATCGCTCGGCTGACGCGTAGGAGCCATGACGGCTGTCAATATTGAGCGTTTAGCGCGACGCCTCCGCGCCCAATCCTAACGCGTAAGCTTCCGATACGTCATCCGGTGGGGCCGGTCCGCCTCCGGCCCAAGCCGCCGCCTTTTGTCCTCCTCGTAAGCTTCGAAATTGCCTTCGAACCATTCGACCTGGCTGTCGCCTTCGAAGGCGAGGATGTGGGTGGCGAGGCGGTCGAGGAAGAAGCGGTCGTGGCTGA
>CAMPJH010000008.1 GCA_946886845.1 uncultured Sphingomonas sp.
ACCTGTTACGGAGTTCCGGGCCGCGCGGGTGTCGCCGCCGAACAGGTGCCGCTCGAGCGCTTTGAACCCGGGCCCGTGGTCGAGGTGCTCGAGATGCGCGACTTCGTGGGCGACGACATACCGCCGCACCTGCGATTCGGCGAAAATCAGCCGCCAATTATAGCGGATCCGGCCATCGCTGCTGCAGCTGCCCCAGCGCGTGCGCGCATCGCCGACGCTGACCGCGGTCGCCTTGAAGCCGCCGGTTGCCGCGATCTCGGCGGTCTCGCGTGACAAGGTGTCCGCCGACAGCCGCTTGAGATATTGCTCGATCCGGCGGGGAAAGGCCGCTTCCGGGCCGCCGCAGGTCAGTTTGGCGTCGATCAGTCGCGGCGTCCGGGGAGCGATTTCGGCCCAGCACAATTCGACGTCGTCGCCGGCGATTGGGATGACCGCGCCCGGGGTAAATGGCTCGCCCGGCAGGGCGCGCTCGATCTGCTCGTCGATCCACGCCTTTTGGGTCGCCGCCCAGGCCAGCGCCGCCGCCGCCCGAACGCCACGCGGATGGGTGAGCTTGAGCACCCCTTCGCGCTCGTCGAAGCGCAGCCGCATCCGCCGGGCGCAGGCGATTGCGCGCAACAGCACCGGGACCGGCAGGGCGGGATGGCTTGCCAGCTGGCTAGAGGGCACGCTCGACCACGTGAAACTCGAGATCTCCGGCGTCGTCCTCGCTGATCGTCCAGCCGCGCGTCGACTGCCCGGCCTCATGGACTGTCTCGCGGCTACCCGAGACCAGATAATGCCAGTCCGGCAGCGGTTCGCCGGCGGCGCGAAGCCGATAGGCGCAGGTGTCGGGAAGCCAGTCCAGCTTGTCCAGCTTGCCGCGGTCGAGAACGACGCAATCGGTGACCAGTTTCTTTCGGTTCTTGTAGTCGGTGCAGCGCCCGTTGCGGCGGTCGAGCAGCCGGCAGGCGACGTTGGTCGGGTAAAGTACCCCGGTTTCCTCGTCCTCGAGCTTATGGATGCAGCAGCGGCCGCATCCGTCGCACAACGCCTCCCACTCGCCGCGGTCGAGTTCGGGCAAGGGCTTTTCCCAGAAAGGCTTAGGCGCATTCATGACAAAGCCAGCAATGCTCTGCTAACCGGAATCGATCAAGCCAATCGGGGGAAACAGGAATGCTCGCGCTCAAGCGCCTCATGCTCGCAATTGCCGTGACCGCCGCCGCAGCGCCGGTGGCCGCGCAAATGGGCGGCTATGACGGCGAGATGTTCATCAAGGCGATCAGGGAGGGTAACGGCGGCGAGGCGCTGAAGCTGCTTCAGGACAAGCCGATCCTCGCCAATGCCCGCAATATCGAAGGCAATACGGCATTGATCGCGGCAATCGAAAACCGCGATTCCGAATGGACGCCCTATTTGCTCAACAAGGGCGCCGACCCGAACCTCCCAAGTGCCCAGGGCGAGACTCCGTTGATGGCTGCCGCCCGAGTCGGCTTCAGGGACGCCGCCGAATGGCTCGTCGGACTTGGCGCCAAGGTCAACGCCGCCAATCGGGCGGGGGAAACCGCGCTGATCATTGCCGTCCAACGCCGCCAGGTTCCGATCGTCCGGGTGCTCGTCGATGCCGGAGCCGACCCCGATCGGACGGATTCCGTCGCCGGCTATTCGGCACGCGACTATGCCAAACGCGACAATCGCACGCCCGAGCTCCTGCGGATCATCGAAGCGAAGAAGCCGGCGCGCTAGCTCCCGGAGCCGAGCGCCGGGTCGAGCTGCTCGCATAGCCGCCGCGCCGCCCGCCGGGCGAAGCGAAGCACTTCCGCCTTGCGCCGCGCCGGAGCGAGCGGCCGATGCGAGGCGTCGCGAACCATCGCCGCGTCATAGCGGTCGGCGACGATCAGCCCGGCCTCGCTGGGCAGGAAGCGCTCGCCTTCGCAGATCGCCGCCAGCTCCGGCGGCACCGCCCAGAAGAAGCGGTCGCAATAGTCGAGATAATCCCTCCATTTGCCGTCGCCGACCAGGTCCGCCTTGGCGACCTTGATCTCGACGATCGTCAAAATGCCCTTCGAATCGATCGCCATAAGGTCGGCGCGGCGGCCGTTGGGCAGCGGCGCCTCGCAAATCGCGAACAGATCCTGCCGGCACAGCAGCCGGGTCACGCCGCGCGCGACTTCGGCCGCGATCGGCGGCCCGTCGGCAAAACACAGCGATTCGGCAGCGGCCTCCATGGGGGGACGCTAGAACGAAACGAGAATATTAGGAAGGTCGCGAATCAGCGATAGAAGACGTGGTTGCCGACCGTCGCGACGCGCTTCAGCCGCCAGCGCGGGCTGACTCGCCGGGCGTGGAAGAACAGCGCCTTGCCGATCGCCGAATCCTTGAGATCCTGGTCGACGATCTTGGCGATCGCCACCGCAGTCTTCCATTGCTTGCTGTCGCGGGCGACCCGCGGCCACGACTTGCCGCGGACGAACGAGAACTGGCCGCGCTGGAACAGCACCCCGCAATAGGTGCCGGGGAAGCGGCCGCCGCTATTGGCGCGGTTGGCGATCACCTCGCCGACCGCCAGCTGGCCGGCCAGCGGCTCGCTCTTCGATTCGAAATAGACGCCGGCGGCTAGGCATTCGAGTTCGCGGCTGCCCGGCTCGGAGCCGCGCAGCTGCGCGACCAGGGTCGCAAGATCGGCGCTCGGATCGATGGCCGGCGCTGTATCCTCGGCGGCGGCCGGTGCCTCGGCCTCAGACGGCGCCGAAACCTGGTCCGCCGTTCGCAGCAACTCCTGCGCAAGGGTCGACGGGCTGATCGAGCTGGCCAGCGGAAGCAGCGGTTGCGCGCTCGGGCCAACCTGTGCCGGCGCGACCGAGCTGGCGCTCATGGCAGCACAAATCAGCAGCGCCGAGCGAAGCGAAATCACCATGGAAACCGTATTTTTTGCGGTGAACAGCCCAACCTTCGAAGGCGTCTACTGGCGGACCTTCCCGCTCTTGCCTCCGGGGCGCTTCCCCGTCTTGCGTGGTGCTCTCGCCGGGCCAGTCCCATGCGCAAGTGCACCCCCCGCTCTTCAGTTGCCTCGACCCATTCGCGACTGGGTGAGCGGGGTCAACCCGCGAGGGTCGTTTCAGCGATGAATCGTTCCGGCTGCGCGATATCCAGTTCGATCAGCCACAAATCTTCGTCGAACCGGACCCGCTTGGCGAGGAATTCCGCCAAATTTTCGTCTGCCGCCGCCTCGTCGGGGCCGACGTTCGCCCATCGGTACTGGCCGTCCGGCGACAGCGCCCGTTCCAGGCAGGCGATGTAGCGGCCGCGGCTGCGGACGACGATCAGCAGCGCCCCGCGGTCGGGATCGCCCTTGCGAAGCACCGCCGCGAAGTCGCCATCGGCCTCGGCCCGGCGGACCAGGCTCGCCGCCTCGACCGAGGCGGTGAGGCGCCCGCGGCTCATCGCGAACTCAGGCGGCGTCGCGTTCGTCCGCCCCCATCAGCACCGCCGCAAGCGCGTCGCGGCTTCGCGCCCCGCGCATTTTCTCCAGCGTCGGCCCATGGCGAATGACCCGGCTGATCGCCGCGAGCGCCTTCAAATGGTCGGCGCCGGCTTCCGGCGGCGAAAGCAGCAGGAAGACAAGATCGACTGGCTCGCCGTCGATCGCCTTGTAGCGGACCGGCTCCGACAGCCGGACGAACAGGCAATAAATTTGCGACAGGCCTTCGATCTTGCCGTGCGGGATTGCGACACCCTGCCCAAAGCCGGTCGAGCCGAGCTTCTCGCGCTCGCCGATGGTTTGCAGAATCGCCGAGGCGGGAACGCCCAGCCGATTGCCGGCGAGGCTCGCCAGCTGCTGGAAAAGCGCGCGCTTGGTGCCGGCCGACATTGCCGGCTTGATCGCGTCGAAATCGAGAAACTCTGTGAGGTGCATCGACAAACTTCTGCAGGGCGCGGGAGGGGTTTCGGGAGAAGACCAATCTAACTTTCGCTGGGCTCGACCCAGCCGATGTTCCCGTCGTCGCGGCGATACACCATGTTGAGCTCGCCGGTGTTCGAATTGCGGAACATCAGCGCATTGGTGTTCCTGAGGTCCATCATCATCACCGCGTCGGCGACATTGGCCTGGGGGATGTCGACCCTGGTCTCGGCGACGATCGTCGGGCTTGCCGGCGGCTCGGCCCCGTCGCCGCCGCCGGCGAAGATGCGATAGGCGGCGTTGGCCTCGAGCAGCGGAGCGACATCGTGGCCGGGCTTATGCTCCTTGAGCCGCTTCGAATAGCGGCGCAACTGCTTCTCGATCTTGTCGGCGGCGGCTTCGAAGGCGACCTGGGCGGTCGGCGCCCGGTGGGCGGCCTTGAGCACGACGCCCTGCCCGACAGGTGCGACGATGTCGCAGGTGAAGTCGTTCTGCGGGCCCTTGCCGAAGGTCACGTCCGCCCCAACCGCGCGGGCGTAATATTTCTCGGTGATCTCCTCGATTCGCCGGATCGCATGGTCCTTGATCGACTCGTTGGTTTCGACCTGATGATCCGCGACACGAACGTCCATTGGGGAGACTCCTTTGGTCCGCTTGGCGGCCGCTTAGGGCCGCGTTTGGCGCTGCGTCAACTCGCGGCGGTGAAGCGTGCCCACAACGGGTTGACCAGCTTGGAGATAAACGCACGATGACGCTCAAGCTCCTCAATTGCCGGGACATGCGGCCGTGGGATTCGTGGCTCGCGAACGGTTACCGACCCGGCAACCCCGGCGATTCCAGCGTCTTCGGTGTCCTCGGCCAGCCCGAGGCCGATCTGCCGACCGCCGGTGAGCTCGATATAGACTTGGGCGAGCAGCTGCGCATCGAGAAGCGCGCCGTGGCGAACGCGATGGCTTCGGTCGACTCCGAACCGCACGCACAAGGCGTCGAGGCTATGCTTGGCGCCCGGGTGGCGGCTGCGGGCAAGGGCCAGCGTGTCGACCATCCGGCTGTTGCAGACCACCGGCCGGCCGCACAGTCCGAGCTCGTGATTGAGGAAGCCGAAGTCGAAGCTGGCGTTGTGCGCGACCAGCGGCGAATCGGCGATGAACTCGAGCAGCTCCTCGACCCGGTCGCCGAACAGTGGCTTGTCGGACAGGAAGATGTCGGTGAGACCGTGAATCGCCTCGGCGCCGAGCGGCATCGACCGCTCCGGATTGAAGTAAGCGTGGAAGTGGCGGCCGGTATCGGCCCGATTGATCATCTCGATACAACCGATCTCGACGATCCGGTCGCCGCCGGCCGGGTTCAGCCCGGTGGTTTCGGTATCGAAGACGATCTCGCGCATCAGGCGATTCTAACCACCCGCGGCGAGGCCGAGACAAGTCAGTATTTCCCGCACCTGGCTTTCAGTTGTGGATAGATCGCCGCTCGTGTCGACGACGAAATCGGCGCGCTTGCGTTTCTCCGCGTCGGGCATCTGCCTGGCCAGCAATGCGTTGAGCTTGGCCTCGCTCATTCCCGGCCTGGCGAGCACCCGCTGGCGCTGCACCTCCGGCGGAGCAGAGACGACGATGACCTTGTCGAAGGCCTCGCCGCCGCCGGTTTCGTAGAGCAGCGGAATCTCGAACAGCAGCGCCGGCTTGTCGGCATGGTCAAGCAGGAACCGGGCTCGCTCGCGATGCACCGCCGGGTGAACCAGCGCTTCGAGCCGGGCGAGCTTCTCGGGATCGGACAGCACTTGTTTCGACAGCGCGTCGCGATCGACCCCGTTCGGACCGGTCGTGCCCGGGAAATGCTGCTCGATCGCCTCGACCAGCTCGCCGCCCGGACCCTGCAGCCGGCGAACGATGGCGTCGGCGTCGAACACCGGGATTTCGGCGGCCTCGAACATCTTCGACACCGTCGACTTGCCCATACCGATCGATCCGGTGAGCGCCAGGCGGATCATGCCGGGACCTCGCCGCGCTCGCGAAGCGCGCCGACAAGCGGGACCAATGGCATGCCGAGAATGGTGAAATAGCTGCCGTCGATGGAGTCGAACAATTGCACGCCGCGGCCCTCGATCCTGAATACCCCGACGCAATAGCCGACTTCCGGCCATTCCGCATCGAGGTAGGAGGCGATGAACGAGTCCGACAGTGGCCGCACCCGAAGCCATGCCTGGTCGCACAGGCTCCAGTCGACCTTGCCGTCCAGCGCGAGCGCCACCGCGCTGGTCAGCTGCAGAGTCTGTCCCGAGAACCGCCGAAGATGCTCGGCGGCTTCCTCGCGCCCCTTCGGCTTGGCGAAGATCCTTCCGTCGACCGAAGCGACCGAATCGCTTCCGATCACCCAGTCTCCGGCCCGGCGCTCGCTGACCGCCAGGGCCTTGGCTTGCGCTAGGCTGGTCGCCAGGGAGGCGGGGGAGTCGTTCCGGTGCCGTTCGGCGGTCTCGTCGATATCGGCCGGGTCCGCGGTAAACTCGACGCCCGCCTGCTCGAGCATCACGCGCCGGATCGCGCTTGAGGAGGCGAGGACGAGCGCCATCTATGACAACCTTGTGGAAAAGCGGGGCCGGACTCGTAGCGCGACTATGGGGGCGACCTCAATGCGCTCCTTACCCTCAGGTTCAGGCCGGCATTGCCCGATTCCATTCACAAGCGGAGCGATCGATCCCCAGCCTGTGAATTGCGGGAGCTTCGCTGAGCTAGAGCTAGTTGGAGCGCTGTTGGCAAATCCGGAACCGCGGCCTAAGTCCCGCGTCCCGCCGGCCAACTACAACATCAAGATTCTACTTAAGACTCTAATAGGGAGAGAAGGGGTGGCCCTGTCGTCGAGCAAGGCGCAATCGGCGGACGGCCTGGGCAAACCCTTGCTCGCCGTGCTTCGGGGCGAGCGACGGGATCCGCCGCCGCTTTGGCTTATGCGGCAAGCTGGTCGGTACCTTCCCGAATATCGGCAGTTGCGCGAGGCAAAGGGAAGCTTTCTCGATCTGGTTTATGACAGCGACGCTGCCGCCGACGTCACGCTGCAACCGCTCGAGCGTTTCGACCTCGATGCGGCAATCCTGTTCTCCGACATCTTGATTGTCCCGTTCGCGATCGGCCAGAATCTGAGCTTCGTTGCTGGCGAAGGGCCGCGGTTGACGCCGACCCTGGCGTCCACCGAGATCGACTCGCTGTCAGCCTTTCCGGCACGGCTCGAGCCGATTTACGAGACGGTTCGCAAAGTACGGGCCAAGCTGCCTCCGAACATCGCTCTGATCGGCTTTGCCGGCGCTCCATGGACGGTGGCGACCTATATGATTGCCGGGCAGGGGAGTCGTGACCAGTCGGACTCGCGCCGCCTCGCTTATGCCGATCGCGGGCGCTTCAACGCGATCGTTGAGCGCATCGAGGATGTCACTTTCGACTATTTGTGCGGTCAGATCGAGGCCGGCGCGGAAGCCGTCCAGTTGTTCGACAGCTGGGCTGGGAGCCTGGCGCCGTTGCAATTCGAGCAATGGGTGATCGCGCCCACCGCGCGACTGGTGGAGCGGCTGAAGTCGCGCCACCCGGAAGTTCCTGTGATCGGCTTTGCCAAGGGCGCCGGCGGCAAGCTTCGCGCTTATGCCGGCGAGACCCGGGTCGATGCCGTTGGCCTGGATGAGACAATGGACCCGCTGTGGGCGGCGCGCGAGCTTCCCGAGGATCTGCCGGTCCAGGGCAATCTCGATCCGCTGGCGCTGCTTGCCGGCGGTGAGGTGATGGCCGCTGCAGCGCGGCAAATCCTTGACGCGTTCCGCGGCCGACCGCACATCTTCAACCTTGGCCACGGCATACTTCAGGATACGCCGGTCGACCATGTCGAGCAGCTGGTGGCTTTGGTGAAAGGGAGTGAATGACAGAGCTGACCGGCTTCCTCGGCGCCGCCTATCTTTGGGTCAAGGCCGCGCACGTCACTTTCGTCATGTTCTGGATCGCGGGCCTGCTGCTGCTGCCGCGCTTCTACGTCTACCATCACGAAACCACGCCGGGATCGGCCGAGGACCGCGCCTGGATCGAACGTGAGCGACGCGCCCGAAGCATCATCCTCACGCCAGCGATGATCGTCGTCTGGCTGCTCGGACTGATGCTGGCGTTCAACATCGATGCCTTCGATCAGGGCTGGTTCCAAGCCAAGCTGGCACTGGTGATCGGCCTCAGCGCCTATCAAGGCTGGCTGGGGAGCTACGGCAAGCGGCTCGCGGCCGGCAAGCGGACCGCCGACAATCGCACGCTCAGGATCATGAACGAGCTGCCCGGAATCGCCGCAGCGATCATCGTCGTGCTGGTCATCGTCCGGCCGTTCTGAGCTTTGGCGTTCTCAATTGTCGAGCGGCGGTGATTGACTTGACCCAAGTCGCTGCCTAACTCGCGTGCCCAGGCTGTACCGGCCTTAGTTTTCCATTTCAGCCGTTCAGCCTTCCGTCCACCACCGCGGCGTTCTGCCGCGAAGGCTCAGACAGCTGATTTCGACCAACGCCCGAAAAGCGAACCCCAATGCACCTTAAAGAACTGAAACAAAAATCGCCGGCCGATCTGGTCACTTTGGCCGAGGACCTCGGTGTCGAAGGCGCGTCGACGATGCGCAAGCAGGACCTGATGTTCTCGATCCTCAAGGTCGAGGCCGAGGACGGTGCCCAGATCATCGGCACCGGCACGATCGAGGTCCTCAACGACGGCTTCGGCTTCCTCCGCTCTCCTGAAGCCAATTACCTCGCCGGCCCCGACGATATTTACGTCGCGCCTTCGCTGGTCCGGCGATTCGGCTTGCGCACCGGCGATACCGTCGAGGGCGAGATCCGCGGCCCCAAGGACGGCGAGCGCTATTTCGCATTGACCAAGATCACGTCGATCAATTTCGACGACCCCGAGGCGGTCCGTCATAGAGTCAATTTCGACAATCTGACGCCGCTCTATCCCGATTCGAAGCTGACCCTCGACAGTGCCGACCCGACGATCAAGGACAAGTCGGCGCGGGTCATCGACATCGTCGCTCCGCAGGGCAAGGGACAGCGCGCGCTGATCGTCGCTCCGCCGCGCACCGGCAAGACGGTGCTCCTGCAGAACATCGCCCGGGCGATTACCGACAACCATCCCGAGGTTTTCCTCATCGTGCTGCTGATCGACGAGCGGCCCGAGGAGGTCACCGATATGCAGCGCTCGGTGAAAGGGGAGGTGATTTCCTCGACCTTCGACGAGCCCGCCAGCCGCCACGTCCAGGTTGCCGAGATGGTGATCGAAAAGGCCAAGCGGCTGGTCGAGCACAAGAAGGATGTCGTCATCCTCCTCGACTCCATCACCAGGTTGGGCCGCGCCTACAACACCGTCGTCCCGAGCTCCGGCAAGGTGCTTACCGGCGGCGTTGACGCCAACGCCCTGCAGCGGCCGAAGCGCTTCTTCGGCGCCGCCCGCAACATCGAGGAAGGCGGATCGCTGTCGATCATCGCCACCGCTCTGATCGACACCGGATCGAAGATGGACGAAGTCATCTTCGAGGAGTTCAAGGGCACCGGCAACTCGGAAATTGTGCTCGACCGCAAGGTTTCCGACAAGCGCATCTTCCCTTCGCTCGACGTCGGCAAGTCGGGCACCCGCAAGGAGGAGCTGCTGGTCGACCAGGCAACGCTTACCAAGATGTGGGTGCTGCGCCGGATCCTGATGCAGATGGGCACCATCGACGCGATGCAGTTCCTGCTCGACAAGATGAAGGACGCGAAGTCCAACGAAGACTTCTTCGCATCGATGAACCAGTAAGCGCCTGGCCCGTTCGGGCGCTGCGGAGCTTTCCACAACAGGGTGTGACTAGCTGATGTTCGACCTAATGCTTGCCGCCGCGCATGCTGCTCCGGCGGGATTCGGCGGCCCCGCCGGGATGTGGGACGCAATCGTCCACGACTTCTCGAACATCACCGAGCCCGCCGCCTTCGCCGCTTTCTTCCAGGTGCTGATGATCGACCTGGTGCTGGCCGGCGACAATGCGATCGTCGTCGGCGCCCTGGCGGCGGGGCTGCCGGCGGAGCAGCGGCGCAAGGTCATCGTCATCGGGGTTCTGGCGGCGCTGGTCCTGCGCATCGGCTTCGCCCTGATCGTCACCCAGCTGCTGCAGGTGATCGGCCTGATCCTGGTCGGCGGTTTGTTGCTGTTGTGGGTGGCGTGGCGGATGTGGCGCGATCTCCACCACGAAGGCGAAAGCTGGGGGTCGGAAGAGATCGTTGGCGACGAGCACTCCGGCCTGCGCCCGGCCAAGAGCTTCGTCGGTGCCGCCTGGGCGGTGGCGATCGCCGACGTGTCGATGAGCCTCGACAATGTCCTCGCCGTCGCCGGCGCCGCTCGTGAGCATCCCGGAATCCTGATCGTCGGCCTGATCTTCGCGGTCGGACTGATGGGCGTCGCCGCCAACATCATCGCTCGCTACATCGAGCGCTACCGGTGGATCGCCTGGATCGGGCTGGCGGTGATTCTCTACGTCGCCGTGAGGATGATTTACGAGGGCTGGGTCGACCCCGACGTCGGAATGGGACGCCTATTCGCCTGATCGTTTCCTGGCCGATCGAGCCGCGGTAAGGCCGCGCAATGCCAGCGGACACGATTTTCGCGCTCTCGAGCGGCCGGCCGCCAGCTGCTATCTCGGTGATTCGAGTCAGTGGCCCGCACGCGCACCGCGCCGGAGTCTTGCTGGCAGGCGACCTTCCGGGAGCGCGCCAGGCGGCGGTGCGCGAGTTGCGCGATCCCGGGAGCGGCGAGCTGCTCGACGAGGCGCTGATGCTGCGCTTCGATGCGCCGGCGAGCTCGACCGGCGAGGATGTCGTCGAGCTGCACTGCCATGGCGGCCGCGCGGTAGTCGAAGCAGTGCTGGCCGCGCTTGGTCGGATCGATGGCCTCAGACAAGCGCAGCCAGGCGAATTCACCCGCCGAGCCTTTGAGAACGGCCGGATCGACCTGACCGAGGCCGAGGGGCTCGCCGACCTCATCGAAGCCGAAACCGAGAGCCAGCGGCGGGCGGCGCTGCTGATGGCAGAAGGCGGCCTCAGCAAGCAGATCACGCCTTGGCAGGGTCGCCTGCTTGAGTTGTCCGCGCGCGCCGAGGCGGCGATCGACTATGTCGACGAGGATTCGGTCGACGCCGATCCCAAGCTTTCGGGCGAGTGCGGCGCATTAGCAAAAGAGCTCGCCCAATGGCTCGGCCGGCCTCGCTCCGATCCGCTTCGTGATGGACTGTTGATCGTCCTGGCTGGCCCACCCAACTCCGGTAAATCTAGTCTTCTCAATGCATTGGTCGGCTATGAGCGCGCGATTGTCACCGATCTGCCGGGAACCACCCGCGACCATATCGAAGTGGCGGCGGCGCTGGGCGGGGTGCCGGTTCGGCTGACCGATACCGCCGGGCTGCGCGACTCCGACGAACCCGTCGAGCGGATCGGGGTCGAGAGGGCGCGCCGGCTTGTCGAGCTGGCCGACGTGCTTGTCTGGCTCGGCGAGCCGGGCCGTGCGCCCGATCACCCGCGCTTGATTCGCGTGCATTCGCGAGCCGACCTTGCGGATCGCGGCCCGGCGCCGCCGGATTCGCTCGCCGTTTCGGCCGTGACGGGCCTCGGCCGGGAAGCCTTGACCGCAGCAATCGCCAAGCACGCCCGCTCACTGCTGCCAGCGGAGGGGCAATTGGCGCTCAATCGCCGCCAGGCGGACTGCCTCGGAGAAGCCCGCGACGCATTAGTGATAGCGGCCGGAACGGGCGATCTGGTGATTGTTGCGGAGGCGCTACGAAGCGCGCGAGCCGCGTTCAACCGACTCACGGGCCGCGCCGGAGTCGAGGAGCTGCTCGACGGTCTGTTCGGCCGCTATTGCCTGGGCAAATAGGTCCTGTTTCACGTGAAACACTGACAATTCCGGCATCACTCGCTACACGCTCGCGCATGTACGACGTCCTGGTCATCGGCGGAGGACACGCGGGCTGCGAAGCCGCGAGCGCGGCCGCGCGCCGCGGCGCCCGGGCCGGCCTCGTCACCTTCCGCGCCGAGGACATCGGCCAGATGTCCTGCAATCCCTCGATCGGCGGAGTGGGCAAAGGACATCTGGTGCGCGAGCTCGACGTTTTCGATGGGCTGATGGCGCGCGCCGCAGATCATTCGGCGATCCATCGGCGGATGCTCAACCGCAGCAAGGGTCCGGCAGTTCAGGGTCCGCGGGTCCAGGCAGACAGAACATTGTACCGAGACGCGGTCGCCGAATTCGTTCGCGAGAGCGGCGTCGAGCTGATCGTCTGCGAGGCGCTTCATATGGTGGTCCGCAACGGGCGGATCGAGGGCCTCGAGACGAGCGTCGGCACGCTGCCGTGCCGGACCCTGGTTATCGCCACCGGCACGTTCCTCGACGCTCGGATGTTCGTCGGGGCGGAAGTCGTCGAAGGCGGCCGTCGCGGCGAACGCTCGGCAGTGGCGCTCGGAAACCAGGTCCGCGACATCGGGCTCGGGCAGGGCCGGCTAAAGACGGGCACGCCACCCCGGCTCGATGGGCGGACGATCGACTGGGCGCGGCTCGAAGAGCAGCCGAGCGACGGCGACTGCTGGACGATGTCCGCGCTCGACGACCGCGTTCGCCGGCCGCAGCTGGCCTGCGCGATCACCCGCACTAACGACAGGACGCATGCCGTCATCGAGGCCAATCTCGACCGCTCGCCGTTGTTCGCCGGCGCGATCGCGGGGCGGGGGCCGCGCTACTGCCCGTCGATCGAGGACAAGGTGAAGCGGTTCGGCGGCCGCGACGGCCACCAGATTTTCCTCGAGCCGGAGGGCCTTGCCGATCCCTTGGTCTACCCGAACGGGATCTCTACGTCGCTGCCCGCAGACGTCCAGCGCGACTTCGTTCGCTCGATCGCCGGGCTCGAGCGGGCCGAGATCGTCCGGCCAGGCTATGCGGTCGAATATGAATTCGTCGACCCGCGCCGGCTCGGGACGACGCTCGAGGTGCAGGACGTCGGCGGCCTGTTCCTCGCCGGCCAGATCAACGGCACGACCGGCTATGAAGAGGCCGCGGCTCAGGGGCTCGTCGCGGGGCTGAACGCGGCCGCCTGCGCGCTCGAGTTCGATCCGGTCCGCTTCGATCGCCGTAGTTCGTACATCGGCGTGATGATCGATGACCTGACCCTGCAGGGGGTCAGCGAGCCCTATCGGATGATGACCGCTCGTGCTGAATACCGCCTCGCGCTTCGCGCCGACAATGCCACCAGCCGGCTGGGAGAAATGGCGCTCAATGCCGGGTGCGTTTCAGTCCGACGCCGGGACTGGATCGTCGCCCATTTCGAGAAACGCGCGAGCCCGGACTGGCCGCAAACTGATGAAGGCTCCGCCGACACTCTCTACGCGCCTTATCTCGAGCGTCAGCAGCGCGAATGGGAGTCGATTCAGCGCGATTCGCGCGTGCCGCTGGGTAGCGGGTTCGACTATTCCGCGGTACCGGGCCTCTCGAGCGAAATGGTCGAACGGCTAGCGGCAGCGCGGCCCGAGACTCTCGACCAGGCCGCGCGCATCGCCGGCGTAACCCCGGCGGCGCTTTCTGCGCTGCACGTCGCCGCCTGCCGCGCCGCGGCATGATCGACGAGCTGGCCGAGGTCAGCGGCCGAGATGTTTCACGTGAAACATCTGATCGATTGGAGCACTATGCGCAGCTTCTGCGCGATGAAGCCAAGCAGCAAAATCTGATCTCTGCGTCCTCTCTCGATTCGTTGTGGCGGCGGCACATCCTCGATTCGGCGCAACTAATCCGCTTCGAGCCGCGCGAGGGCGCATCCTGGGCTGACATCGGGTCCGGGGCGGGCTTGCCGGGCCTGGTGGTTGCGCTTCTCGTTACCGGGCCGGTGCTGCTGATCGAGCCGCGCCGGCTCCGCTCCGAATTCCTTCAGCGTTGCATCGCCGAGCTCGCCCTCGCGCCGCGAGTCATGGTCGCGGCCGCCAAGGTCGAAAGGGTGAGCGGCACGTTCGACGTGATCACCGCGCGCGCGGTAGCCTCGCTCGACAAGTTGCTGACGATATCCACGCATCTGTCCACAAGAAAAACGCTCTGGGTGCTTCCCAGGGGCCGAAGCGGCCAATCCGAACTGGCCGAGGCGCGGCGAAACTGGCAATGTGACTCGACAATCGTGCCGAGCCGCACCGATCCCGGGTCCGAGATCCTGCTGCTGCACAAGGTGAAAGCGAGGGGTGGGCGATGATTCGCGTCGCGATCGCGAACCAGAAGGGCGGCGTCGGCAAGACGACGACAGCGATCAACCTCGCCACCGCGCTTGCCGCCATCGGCTGGAAGGTGCTGCTCGTCGACCTCGATCCGCAGGGCAATGCATCCACAGGGCTGGGCGTGCCGCAATCGCGGCGCGAGCGGTCGAGCTACGACGCCCTGATCGGTTCGGCGGAAGTGGTCGACAGCGTTGTCCCGACGCGGGTGCCAAGGCTCGACTTGCTGCCGGCGACGATGGACCTATCGGGCGCCGAGGTCGAGCTCGTGGCGCTCGAGGATCGGGCTCACCGGCTCGACAAGGCGCTGAGCGCGACCCCGGCCGGGCGCTGGGACGTGTGCCTGGTCGATTGTCCGCCGTCGCTCGGGCTGTTGACGGTCAACGGTCTGGTCGCGGCCCGCCATCTGCTGGTCCCTCTGCAGGCGGAATTCTTTGCTTTGGAAGGGCTTAGCCAGCTGCTGCAGACCGTCGAGCGGATCCGGGCTGCATTCAATCCGGAGCTTTCGATCCTCGGCGTCGCGCTGACCATGTATGACCGGCGCAATCGCCTGTCGCAGCAAGTTTCCGACGACGTTCGCGCCTGCCTGGGTCCAGTGGTGTTCGATACCGTCATTCCGCGCAATGTGCGGCTGTCGGAAGCGCCGAGCCACGGCCTGCCGGCGCTGATCTACGACCTCAAATGCCCGGGGTCGGCCGCCTATGTGAGCCTGGCTCGCGAGCTTATGGCGAGGCTCCCGCGCCGCGCCGAGGCGGCATGAGCGAGAAGAAAGCATCCGGGCTCGGCCGCGGCCTCGCCGCGCTGCTCGACGAAGCGGTGCGAGCCTCTCCGCAGCAGGGTGAACCCGCACCGCAATCGGGCGACGCCGCGCGCGGGGTCCGCGAGATCGAAGTCGCCCGAATCCGCCCGAATCCCGCCCAGCCGCGGATGCACTTCGACGAGCAATCGATCGCCGAGCTTGCCGAATCGATCGCCGAGCGCGGGCTGCTGCAGCCGGTGCTGTTGCGCCCCGACGGCGTCAATTTCCAGCTAGTCGCCGGCGAGCGGCGCTGGCGGGCGGCGCAACGGGCGCAACTCCATGCGATCCCGGCCATCGTCCGCGAGATTGACGATTCGACCTCGGCCGAGATCGCCCTGATCGAAAACGTCCAGCGCCAGGACCTGAACGCGATCGAGGAGGCCGAGGGCTATCGGCAACTGGTCGAGCGTTATGGCCATACCCAGGACCAGGTCGCCAAGCTCGTCCATAAATCGCGAAGCCACATTGCCAACCTATTGAGATTGCTCGATCTTCCGGACGCGGTGAAACAATCGCTACTGCAAGGCGATATCAGTATGGGCCATGCGCGAGCGATCGCCACGTCCGAGGACCCCGAGCAATTGGCGCGGGAAATCGTCGCCAAGGGCCTGTCGGTGCGCCAGGCGGAAGCGCTGGCGAAGCGCCACAAGCCGGGGATTGCCGAAGCGATCGGCCGGGCGAGCGCCCGTCTGGTGCGGCGCGACGCCGACCTAGATGCGCTGGAGAAACAGCTAGGCGACCTTCTCGGGGTCAAGGTCAAGGTTGCCCACGACGGGCAGCGCGGCACGGTGACGCTGCATTATTCGAGCCTCGACCAGCTCGACATGCTCTGCCAGCGCCTGTCGGGCGAAGCAATCTAGGCTAACGCCGGCGCGCCGTCCTGGCGATCGCCACCAGCTCTTCCTCGAGGGCCTCGCCGGCTGGCGGCGAATCGGGCCGCATCAACCGCCGCTCGAGCTCGCCGGAGCGCTCGAGAATCCGCGCGAGCGCCCTCGAATCCCACAAGGTGACGAGCTTCTCGACCAGGTCTTTCTCCTTCCAGAACACGGACTTGCCGGCTGACGCCACGGCGTCATGGGGCCGCTGGCCACCATCGACGCGGGCGCGGATCGGGGCCAGCATCGCCAGCCGCCGCTGGAGCGCTCGTAGCACGGTGATCGGCTCTGCATCGGCGGCTGCGTCCAGCTCGTGGCTGAGCTGCGCGAGATCCCCGGCCAGCGCCAGGTCGCCGAGCCGAAGCGGATCGCCGTCATTGCCGGCGCCGATCGCGTGGATCACGTCGCGATCGACTTCGGCCGGGGCTTCGGCGGTCGCCCCGAGGTAGAGCGCGATCTTGGCCAGCTCCTGGCCAATAACGCCACGGTCATTGCCAGCCGCCGCGGCGATTCGCCCGGCAATGCCCGGACCGAGACGCAGCCCCTCGCTCCGCGCCAGCTCCCCGACCAGCTGCACCGAATCGCGCTCGCTCAGTCCGTAGGAAATGTGCGCCAGCGCCTGGCCGTGGGCTTCGGCAAGCTGGACCAACCGCGACGTTTTGCGCAGCGCGCCGGCAATGGCGATGACCGGGCTTTCCGCGGCCGGCGCTTGCAGCAGGGCTTCGACGGCATCGGTAATCTCGTCGCCGGCCGGCTCGACCCAGATCGCCCGCTTGCCGCCGAAAAGGGCGATGGCGCTGGCTTCGTCGGCGAGCAGGGCAGGGTCGGACTTGGCGGCATGGGCCGTGACGACGAACTTCTCGGCTTCGAGCCCCTTGAGAAGCCGATCGCCGAACGCGCGCGACTGACTCTCGTCTTGGCCGTAGAGCAAATAGAAGCGGACATCCGGGTCGGGGCGGTCGAGCGCCCGACCCAGCGTTGCCTTCGAGGACTTCACTGCCCGCCGGCGCTGCGCGTCGCGTAGAGCCCGAGACGCGCAACGATCTGGTCGGCGACCGCATCGGCCAGCCGTTCCTCGGCGGTCTGCTCGGCGGCAACCGTCGCATATTCGGAGCTGACGACGTCGATTCCGGCATCGGAGCCGGCGGTCGCGTCGAGCACCACCTGGCCGGTGGCCACGGTCACCAGCCGGTAACGGGCAAGCAAGGTCCGCCGTTCGCGAGTCACTGCCCGGTCGCCGCGGATGCCGAGGCCGATGACTTGGTCATCGAGCTCGACCTCGAGGCGGTAGGCGGGCTCAGCCTCGCCCATTTCGCCGAGGCGTTCCTTGAGCTTGTTGAACACCAGCCAGCCGCCGCGCCCCGGGATCGGCGCCACCGTCACCTGGCGCAACGTCGACGCGACTTGGCCGGAGGCGCCGCCAGCGTAGAGCGGCTGCAGCGCGCAGGCCGGAAGCGCGAGCGAGGCCGCGACGATAATAGCCAGGCGCATCATGCGACGATATTGACCAGCCGGTCTGGGACCACAATGACTTTGCGCGGTGCCGCCCCGGCGAGTTGGCGCTGAACCTTGTCAGAAGCGAGCGCCAACGCCTCCGTCTCGGCGCGGCCCAGCCCCCTCGGCGCCGTCACCGTGTCGCGCAGCTTGCCGTTGACCTGCACCGCCAGCGTCACCTGGTCCTCGACCAGCAGCGCCGGATCGCATTCCGGCCAACTGGCATCGACCACCAAGCCCTGTCCGCCAATCGCCTCCCAGCATTCCTCGGCCAAGTGCGGCGCCATCGGCGCGACCAACCTGACCAGCGCCCGTATCGCTTCGGCCCGGGTCGCGGACGGCGGCGCTTTCTCGATCGCGTTGACCAGCTGGTAGAGCTGCGCGACCGCCTTGTTGAATTGCAGGCTGTCGATCGCCTCGCCGACTCCGGCGATGGTGCGGTGGAGCTTGCGATTGAGCGCTTCGTCGGCGCCGTCGCCGCCACTCTTCGCCGCCGCCAGCCGCCAGACCCGCTGGACGAACCGCGCCGCGCCTTCGATCCCGGCCTCCGACCATTCGAGGTCGCGCTCGGGCGGGCTGTCCGAAAGCATGAACCAGCGCACCGCATCGGCGCCATATTCGGCGACGATCGGCTCGGGATCGACGGTGTTGCGCCGCGACTTCGACATCTTCTCGACGCGGCCCTTGGTCACCGGTCCGGAATGGCTCGCCGCCTCTTCCGGCGACAGCCAGCGCCCGTCGGCATCCTGATGGGTGACGTGGGTCACCATCCCCTGCGTGAACAGGCCCTTGAACGGTTCGTCGAGATCGAGGCGGCCGATGCGCTTGAGCGCCCGGGTCCAGAAGCGCGCGTAGAGCAGGTGCAGGATCGCATGCTCGACCCCGCCGATATATTGGTCGACTGGAAGCCACTTCTCGGCCTCCGCCTTGTCGAACGGCTTGTCGATCGGCTGGCTGGCGAAGCGGATGAAGTACCAGCTCGAATCGACGAACGTGTCGAAGGTGTCAGTCTCGCGCAGCGCTTCGCCGCCGCATTGCGGGCAATTCGTTTGCCGCCAGTCCATGGCGCGGTTCAGCGGATTTCCGGGGATGTCGAACGTCACATCCTGCGGAAGCACCACCGGCAGCTGCTTGCGCGGCACTGCAACCGGGCCGCAGCGCTCACAGTGGATCATCGGGATCGGCGTGCCCCAATAACGCTGGCGCGACACGCCCCAATCGCGCAGCCGATAGGCGATCTCGCGCTTGCCCCAGCCGCCCTCCTCGGCGCGTCGGATAACCGCGTCCTGGGCTTCCTGGACCGACAATCCGTCGAGGAATCGCGAGTTGACGATCACGCCCTCGCCGGGCTCGGCTTCGTCGCCGATCGGCGTGTCGGCGTCCTGAGTCGGGGCTGCGACCACCCGGCGAATCGGCAGGTCAAACTTTGTTGCGAACTCAAAATCGCGCTGGTCATGCGCCGGCACTCCGAAGATCGCGCCGGTGCCATATTCCATCAGCACGAAATTCGCGATCCACACCGACAGCCGCCACTCGGGGTCGAGCGGGTGGACCGCCTCGATCCCGGTCAGGAAACCGCGCTTCTCCTGGGTTTCGATCTCGGCGGCGCTGGTTCCTCCAGCCTTGCACTCGGCGACGAAGGCGGCCGCGTCGGGATTCTCGGCGGCGACCGCCCGGGCGAGCGGATGGTCGGGCGCAACCGCGACGAAGCTGGCCCCGAAGATCGTGTCCGGCCGCGTGGTAAACACCTCGATCTCCGGCGCGGCGGCCAGCGCCGCCTTGATCCACGGATATTCGGCTTCGGCGCCGCCGGCGGCGGTCTCGAACCGGAACCGCAGCCCGTCGGAGCGGCCGATCCAATTCTCCTGCATCACCCGCACCTTCTCGGGCCAGTCGTCGAGATCCTTGAGCCCTTCGAGCAGGTCGTCGGCGAAATCGGTGATCTTGAGGAACCATTGCGACAGCTTGCGGCGCTCGACCGGCGCGCCCGATCGCCAGCCCTTGCCGTCGATCACCTGCTCGTTGGCGAGCACGGTCATGTCGACCGGATCCCAATTGACCTCGCTTTCCTTGCGATAGACGAGGCCGGCTTCATACAGGTCGAGGAACAGCGCCTGCTCGTGCCCGTAATATTCGGGGTCGCAGGTGGCGAGCTCGCGGCTCCAGTCGAACGCGAAGCCGAGCCGCTTCAGCTGGTCGCGCATCGTCGCGATGTTCGCCCGGGTCCAGCCATCGGGGTGGACGCCGCGCTCCATCGCCGCATTCTCGGCCGGCATTCCGAATGCGTCCCAGCCCATCGGGTGGAGCACTTCGAAGCCCTGCATCCGGCGATAGCGGGCAAGGACGTCACCCATCGTGTAGTTGCGGACATGGCCCATGTGGATGCGCCCCGACGGATAGGGGAACATCTC
>CAMPJH010000009.1 GCA_946886845.1 uncultured Sphingomonas sp.
ATCGTCGTCGACGAGTTCGGCGGCACCGAAGGCCTGGTCACAATCGAAGACGTGGTCGAGGAGATCGTCGGCGAGATCGAGGACGAGCACGACATCGAGGCCGCCGGCCTGCTGACCCGCCTCGACGACGGCGTCTGGGAGGCCGACGCCCGGATCGAGCTCGAGGAGCTCGCCGAAGCGGTCGACGCCCGGCTGGTCTGGGAAGAGGATGAGGTGGACACGCTCGGCGGCCTCGTTTTCCTGCTCGCCGGCCACATCCCGAAACGCGGCGAATGCGTAACTCACCCGTCCGGCTGGCGGCTTGAGGCGGTGGATTCCGATCCGCGCAGGATTTTGCGTGTCCGGCTGCACGCGCCGGAGACCGAGGAAAAAGCCTAGCCTCTCGCGAACAGCCCGGACGGGTCGGCCATCGCCTTGAACTCCAGCGCATTGCCGGCGGGATCGAGCAGGAACATCGTTGCCTGCTCGCCCGGCTGCCCTTCGAAGCGGACCGTCGGGGCGATGACGAACTCGACATCGGCCGCGACCAGCCGCTCGGCCAGCGCCTTCCATTGGTCGATCGCCAGCACAATTCCGAAGTGCGGCACCGGCACGTTTTCGCCATCGACGGGGTTGGTGGCGCGCTCGCGCACCGAATCGGGCGCGAGGTGGGCGACGATCTGGTGCCCGTGGAAATCGAAGTCGACCCAGTCGCTTGCGCTCCGTCCTTCGGGACAGCCCAATAGCTCTCCATAGAAGCGGCGGGCGGCGCTAAGATCGTCGACCGGAAAGGCCAGGTGGAACGGCGGCAGCGGCATCGCGGCTCCGTGCTCGCCGACGCTTGCGCTGTCCAGACTTTCGTTGTGCGCAAGTAACGGCTAGCTCAACACACCATGCGCAACCTGCTCTTCGCTTTCCTGACCGGCGCCGCCTCCGCCTTCGCTTTCGAGCCCTTTGGGCTGTGGGTGCTGATGCCGGTCGCCTTTGCGGTCCTGCTCTGGCTTTTGTGGCAGACGAAGTCGCTGGGACAGGCGCTTCTGACCGGGTGGCTGTTCGGCTTCGGCCAGTTCGCCGTCGGCCTCAACTGGATCGCCACCGCTTTCACGTATCAATCGAACATGCCGGCGTGGCTCGGCTGGGTCGCGGTCATCCTGCTATCGTTCTATCTTGCCATCTATCCGGCGCTAGCCACCGGGCTCGCCTGGCGGTTCGGCAAGGACAAGGAAGTGGCGATGGTCCTCGCCCTGGCCGGCGCCTGGGCGATCACCGAATGGCTTCGCGCCGGGATTTTCACCGGTTTCGCCTGGAATCCGGCGGCGGCCGCGATGGCGCCGACCCCGCTGATTACCACCACCGCGCTGATCGGCACCTATGGCCTGTCGGCCCTGACCGTCCTGCTCGGCGCCGTCATCTGGCTAGAGGTCCGGCGCAAATGGCTTCCAGGCGCGCTTATCCTGCTTGGCGCGACGATCCTTTGGCTGCTGCCGTCGGCGGCGGTCCCGGACGATCCGCTGGCGATCAAGTCGATCCGGATCGTCCAGCCGAATATCGGCCAGCAGGACAAATGGCGACCAGGCTTCGAGAATGAGGCGGCCGAGCGGATGGCCGCTTTGTCCGCGCGCCCGGGCGGCGAACGCCCGCGGTTACTGCTGTGGCCGGAAGCGGCGGTCATCGCGCCGCTCGCCGACGAGCGCTCCGGCCCGCCGCAGGCGCTGGCGGCATTCGAGCGCGCCCGCGCCGCCCGGTCAATCGGTCCGGGCGAATATCTGATCACCGGCGGGATTGGCCTGACTTCGAAGGATCGCCGGACGATCGACGAGGCGACCAACAGCGTCTTCGTCCTCGCTCCGGGCGGCAGGATCGTCGGCCGCTACGACAAGGCGCACCTGGTCCCTTACGGAGAATATCTGCCGATGCGCCCGCTGCTGTCGCGCGTCGGCCTGTCGCGGCTCGCGCCCGGAGAAATCGACTTCGCGTCCGGACCGGGACCGAGGACGGTCTACATTCCAGGCTGGGGCCGGGTCGGGCTGCAGATATGCTATGAGATCATCTTTTCCGGCCACGTCGTAAACTGGCAGCACCGCCCGGACTTCATCTTCAATCCGTCGAACGACGCCTGGTTCGGAAGCTGGGGCCCGCCACAGCACCTCGCCCAGGCGCGGCTGCGCGCCGCCGAGGAAGGGATTCCGGTCGTCCGCGCAACCCCGACCGGAATCAGCGCCATCATCACCGCCAGAGGCGAAGTCGTGCGGGAAATCGGCCGCAACCAGGCTGGCGTGATCGACGGCTATTTGCCGGCCGCGGCGATCAAGCCGACCCCGTTCGGCCGCTTCGGCAATTCCATCCCGCTGCTGCTTGCCGCAGCCATGCTCATCGTCGCCATTGCCCTGACTGGGGCGCGACGCTATCGGCGCACATAACGAATCCTTTATATCATCGGCCGCGACTTCAAGCGGCGTTGTCTTCCGAAGGGCCCTCTCCCAGCGATGCGCAGCTCTTATCTCTTCACCTCCGAATCGGTTTCCGAAGGCCATCCCGACAAGGTCGCCGACCAGATTTCGGATTCGATCGTCGACCTGTTCCTGGCGAAGGATCCGGAGGCGCGCGTCGCTTGCGAGACGATGACGACCACCAACCGGGTCATCCTGTCCGGCGAGATCCGCGGCGAGGGCGTGATGGACCGCGACGGCAATTGGGCACCGGGTGTCCGCGAGGAGATCGAGGCGACCGTGCGCGAGACCGTCAAGCAGATCGGTTACGAGCAGGAAGGCTTCCACTGGGACAGGTTCGATTTCGCCAACCACCTGCACGCCCAGTCGGCTGACATCGCCCAGGGTGTCGACGCCGCCGACAACAAGGAAGAAGGTGCCGGCGAACATGGCATCATGTTCGGTTTCGCCTGCGACGAGACTCCCGACCTGATGCCGGCGACGCTCGACTACAGCCACAAGATCCTGATGCGGATGGCCGACGACCGGCATTCCGGCCGTGCCCCGTTCCTCGAGCCCGACGCCAAGAGCCAGGTGACCCTGCGTTTCGAGAACGGCAAGCCGGCCAAAGCGACCGTCATCGTCGTCTCCACCCAGCACAAGCCGGGCTATGATCAGGGTGCCAAGGAGGCCGAGCTCCACGCCTATGTGAAGTCGGTGGTCGCCGACGTGCTTCCCACCGAATTGCTCGGCAACGAGACCGTCTATCACATCAACCCGACCGGCAGCTTCGAGATCGGCGGGCCGGAAGGCGACGCCGGGATCACCGGCCGCAAGATTATCGTCGATACCTATGGCGGCGCTGCGCCGCACGGCGGCGGCGCCTTTTCCGGCAAGGACCCGACCAAAGTCGACCGGTCCGCGGCGTATGCGGCTCGCCACCTCGCCAAGAACATCGTCGCCGCCGGGCTCGCGCGCCGCTGCACGATCCAGCTCGCTTATGCGATCGGCGTGCCGAAGCCGCTGTCGCTGTACGTCGACACGCACGGCACCGGCACCGTCGATGACGAGAAGCTCGAGGAGGCGATCGGCCGGATCGAGAAGCTCGGCGGCCTGACCCCGCACGGAATCCGCTCTTACCTGGGTCTCAACAAGCCGATCTACCGGCCGACCGCCGCCTACGGCCACTTCGGGCGTAAGGCGGACGGCGATTTCTTTCCGTGGGAGCGCCTCGACCTGGTTGGCGAGCTCAGGGCCGCGGTCGAATCCTAGCTTTCGCGGCAGCGAACCCAGCGGCGCTTGCCGTGGCGCCAAAGCGACCCGTCATACTGATCGCCGCTCCGGCGGGCGCGAAGCCGAAGCTCGTGCCGCTCGGCG
This sequence comes from uncultured Sphingomonas sp., assembly GCA_946886845.1. The sequence continues at coordinate 3,786 of CAMPJH010000009.1, forward strand.
TTGGGGTCGGTCAGGTCCAGCCGAACTTCGCCCGGATCGAGCCAGGACTGGGCGACAATCACCGGCACTTCGCTCGCACCGTCGTGAAGACGCGCCTGGACGACCGACGAAACCGCGGTATGGCCAATGACCAGCGACACGCTGATCGGGCTTGCGCCCGACGTCTCGCAGGTCAGGCCGCCGGTCGCGTGCGCCGGAGCGGCAAACCCAGCCGCAAACGGCGCGGCAATCAGCAGGCGCTTCATCGCACCTTCCTGCCCCGCCGCGACTGAACCGCCGCTGACGCTAGCGCCAGCCGCCGAGAATGGCGCCGGCGGTGACGTGCCCGAGCATCAAATGCGCGCAATCGATCGCCGTCATCTCGGTCGGAATGCCGCCATAGACCCAGCCGTAAAGCATGGTCGGGATGGCCGAAGCCAGGGCCACGACCGCCGCCCATTGTGCGCCTTTCGCCGCCGAGGCGACCTGGCCGAACTTGAACAATATCGCGAGGAAGACGGCGGTCAGGACCGGCATGATCGGGCTGAACACCATCCGCGACATCGCCACCGCTTTTTGCTCCTCGGTCATGCCGCTCATCGCCATCCAGCTCTCTTCGGGTATGAGGAAGCCGTAGATAACGAAACCGATCGCATAGACCGCCACCGCGGCAGCGAGCACCGCCAGCCAATTGATTCCCCCAGAGCGCATGGTCCCCTCCCTTGTTGCGGAGGCGAAACATAGCACTGGCGGCCGGCCGCTCCAATCGATTAGCGGGTGAAAAGATGACCGCGCACAAGTCAGGCGATCCGACCACTCTCAACCGGCTCTACGGCCGGTCGAGCGGCCACAAGTTGCGCAAGAGCCAGCAGGCGCTGGTCGACCAACTGCTGCCGCAAATCGCCGTCCCCGACGAGGGCGAGATCACGTCGAACCGCCTGTTCGGCGACGACCGGCCCCTGCATCTGGAGATCGGTTTCGGCGCCGGCGAGCACCTCGCCTTTCGCGCCGATTTGCTTCCCGACCACGGCTTCATCGGCTGCGAGCCGTTCCTCAACGGCGTCGCCACCGCCCTCGCCCACGTCCGCGAGCAGCATTTGGCCAATGTCCGCCTGTGGCGCGGCGACGCGCTCGACGTCGTCCGGCGGGTGCCCGACGGTGCCTTGAGCTTCGTCTACCTCTTGCACCCCGATCCGTGGCCGAAGGCGCGGCATTCGAAGCGGCGGATGGTCAACGACGGACCGGTCGACCTCATCGCCGCCAAGCTGAAGCCCGGCGGCGAGCTTCGCATCGCCACCGACCATCCGGTCTATCTCGAATGGGCGCTGATGGTGATGCGGCGCCACGGGCATCAGTTCGAATGGCTCGCCGAAAAGTCGGCGGATTTCCTCGAGCGGCCGGGCGGCTGGCCGCAGACGCGGTACGAAGCGAAGGCGGCCCGCGAAGGCCGGCGCGCTTATTATTTGCGTTACCGCCGGCTTGGCTGACCTTTCGCGGCGCGGCTTCGCGCCCTACATCGCCGGCCAATGGAGATCCGCGACTCCGTCCTCGATGCGATCGGCAACACGCCGCTGATCAAGCTCCGGCGAGCTTCGGAGGAAACCGGCTGCACGATCCTCGGCAAGGCCGAATTCATGAACCCCGGCCAGTCGGTAAAGGACCGGGCGGCGCTCGGCATCGTCGGCGACGCGATCGAGAGAGGCGAGCTTCGCCCCGGCGGCCTGATCGTCGACGGCACTGCAGGCAACACCGGTATCGGCCTGACCGTCGTCGGCAACGCGCTCGGCATGCGCACCGTGATCGTCATTCCCGAGACCCAGACCGAAGAGAAAAAGGACACGCTCCGCGCACTCGGCGCCACCGTCGTCGAAGTGCCTGCCGTGCCGTACAAAAACCCAAACAATTACGTGAAGGTTGCCGGACGGATGGCGGCGCGGTTGGCGAACGAGAGCGAGCATGGCGCGATCTTCGCCAACCAGTTCGACAATGTCGCCAACCGCGACGCGCATGCAAAAACGACCGGCCCCGAGATCTGGGAGCAGACCGGCGGCCAGGTCGACGCCTTCGTCAGCGCCGTCGGCACGGGCGGCACCCTCGCCGGGGTCGCGATCGCCCTGCGCGAGCGCAATCCCGATGTCGTCATCGCCCTCGCCGATGTGCCGGGCGCGGCGCTGTACAGTTATTACAAGACCGGCGAGCTCAAGGCGGAGGGCAGCTCGATCACCGAGGGCATCGGCCAGGGCCGGATCACCGCCAACCTCGAAGGCCTTTCGGTCGACGAGGCTTTCCGGATCCCCGACGAGGAAACGGTGCGCACCGTATATTCGCTGATCGAGCACGAAGGGCTGGCACTGGGCACCTCGTCGGGAGTGAATGTCGCCGGCGCGATCCGGCTGGCCAAGCAGCTCGGTCCCGGCAAGACCATCGTCACCATGCTGTGCGATCCCGCCGCCCGCTACCAGTCGCGGCTGTTCAACCGGCAGTTCCTCCAGTCCAAGGGCCTGCCGGTCGCGCCATGGCTGGAGAAGCCCGCGGACATTCGACCCGATTTCGTTTCACTTGAGGAGCAGACGACATGAACGCACTCGCCATCGGCAGCACCGCGCCGGACTTCACCGCGGAGACGACGCAGGGGACGATCAACTTCCACGACTGGATCGGCGACAGCTACGCGATCCTGTTCTCGCACCCGAAGGACTATACGCCGGTGTGCACCACCGAGCTCGGCGAGGTCGCGCGGCTGAAGCCCGAGTTCGACAAGCGCAACACCAAGGTCATCGGGCTCAGCGTCGACAAGGTCGGCGACCACCAGGGCTGGGCGCAGGATATCAAGGACGTCAGCGGCCACGACGTCAATTTCCCGATGATCGGCGACTACGATCTCAAGGTGTCCAAGCTCTACAACATGCTTCCGGCCGAAGAGACCGAAACCGAAGGCCGCACCGCGGCGGCCAATGCGACCGTCCGCACCGTCTACATCATCGGCCCCGACAAGAAGATCAAGGCGATGCTGATCTATCCGATGAGCTCGGGCCGCAACTTCGCCGAGATTCTTCGGCTGCTCGATTCGATCCAGTTGACCGAGAAGCATGCCGTGGCGACGCCGGTGAACTGGAATCCCGGCGACGAGTGCATCATTCCGCCGTCGGTCAGCGACGAGCAGGCCAAGGCAAAGTATCCGGGCGGCTGGAAGACGCTGAAACCCTATCTGCGGACCATCCCGCAGCCGGTCGACTAGCCGGCGGGCGTCAGCCTCAGCAGACGGCCCTGCCCCGGCGATTCGCCGTCCTCGAGCAAATAGACTTCGCCGTTCGGGCCCTGCTGGACCTCGCGGATTCGCGCGTCCATGTCCCACTGGTCGGCCTTTGCGGCATTATCGCCGTCGACATCGACGCGAACCAGCGCCTCGCCCGACAGCGCGCCGGCAAGAATGTCGCCGCGCCATTGCGGGAACAGGTTGCCCGAATAGACGATCATGCCGGCCGGCGAGATCGACGGGTTCCACCACACCTTTGGTTCCTCGAACCCCCGGCTGGCATGCTCGTCCGGGATCGGGCGGCCGTCATAATGGCTGCCGTAGGAGGCTAACGGCCAGCCGTAGTTGCGGCCCGCGACGATCAAATTGATCTCGTCGCCGCCGCGCGGTCCCATCTCGGTCGCCCACAACCGCCCGTCCGGCGCGAACGCGAGGCCGAGCACGTTGCGGTGTCCCATCGTGTAGTACCTGCCGCCCAGCCGCTCGCCCTCGGCGCTCATGTGGAGGATCTTGCCGAGATCGCTGTTGCGGTCCTGCGCGGGTTCGCCCTTCATGCGGTCGCTCGACGAAACGAACATCGTCCCGTCGCGGGCGAACGCGATGCGGTGACCGAAATGGGCGCTACCGGTGACCTTGGGTTGCTGGCGCCAGATGACCTTGAACCCGTCGATCCGCGGCTCGCCCGGGCCCATGATCAGCCGTCCGTAGCCAAGCGCCGCCCCGGCCGTATTGTTCGGCCCGGCCTCGGCATAGCTCAGATAGACCCGCTGGTTGCCGGCGAAATCGGGATGGACGACGACGTCGCCCAGGCCGCCCTGCCCCGCGAGCTTGACGCTCGGCACGCCCGCGACCTGCCGGCGCCGGCCGCTGGCGACGTCGACCAGCCACAGCTCGCCCTCTTTTTCCGTGACCAGCGCCATGTTGGTCATCGGCACCCCGCTTCCGGGCAGGAAGTCCATCGCCCACGGCGTTCCAAAGTCCATCACTTGAGCGATTGCGAACGGACGCCCGCCGGCGCCGGCTGGAGCGCTCGCGTCATTGTTGGGCTGGGCCTCCGACGGGCCCGGCGAGCCGCATGCGGCGACCGTCAACAGCAGCATTGCTTGCAATAAGCGCAGGCTCATCCACATTGACCTTTCATCGCGTCCGGCAAACGAGCCGGCTGGAGATAGGCTCCCAAGTGCAGCCGTGCAGCCTTTTGTCGCTGGCAACCGCCGTCCCGCCGCGGGTCGTCGAGCAGGATTATGCGAAGGCTGCGGCCCGCCGCGCCTTCGGCGGCAGCAAGGGGTTGTTCGATCGCCTCGCCGGAGTGTTCGATAATGCCGGAATCGCCCGGCGCAACATCGTCGCCCCGGTCGATTGGTATGAGCAGCCGCACGGCTGGCACGACCGCAATGCGCTTTATCTGCAGGCTGCCGAACAGCTGTTCGAGGAGGCCGCGGCCAAAGCGATCGAAAGGGCGGGCCTGAGCGCAAACCAGATCGACGGGGTCGTGACGGTTTCGACCACCGGCATCGCCACGCCCAGCCTGGAAGCGCGCGTTGGGCCGCGCCTCGGGCTGCGCGGCGACGTCCGGCGACTGCCGATGTTCGGTCTCGGTTGCGCAGGCGGAATTTCCGGCCTCGCCACCGCCGCTCGATTGGCTGGCGCCGAGCCGGGCACCAACTGGCTGATGGTCACCGTCGAAACCTGCTCGATTTCGATCCGCCTCGACAGCGACGACCCGGCGGCGATCGTCGCCACCGCCTTGTTCGGCGACGGAGCCGCGGCAGCGGTCGTCAGCGCCGGCAGTCACAGCCTCGCCCGGATCGCCGGCGCCGCCGAGAAATTGTGGCCGGACACCCAGCGGATCATGGGCTGGGACGTCGAGGACCCGGGCCTCGCCGTGGTCTTCGACCGCGCCATTCCGCCGTTCATCGAGGAGAATCTGCAGTCCGCGGTGGACGAAATGCTCGCCGGCCTTGGCCGCGCCCGCGACGACATCGACCGCTTCTGCTGCCACCCCGGCGGGGTAAAAGTGATCGACGCGATCGAAGCCGCGCTCGACCTCCCTCAGGGCGAGCTCAACCTCGAGCGCGAAGTGCTCCACGATCACGGCAACATGAGCGCGCCGACAGTGCTGTTCGTGCTCGAACGGCTGATCGAGCAAGGGCTTCCGAAGCGGGTGATGATGACCGCCTTCGGGCCCGGCTTCACCTGCGCCGGGTTGCTGTTGGAGGCACCATGAACTGGATTGCCGTCGCCATCCTGGCGTTCGTCACCGCCGAGCGATTGCTCGAGCTTTTGCTCTCCCGCGCCAACACAAACCGGCTGCTTGCCCAAGGCGCGCGCGAACATGGAGCCGGGCATTATCCGTTGATCGTCGCGGTTCATGCCGCCTGGTTGATCACTTTGTGGCTGCTGGCGACCGATCGTCCGGTCGACGCGTTCTGGCTGGCGATGTTCGTGCTTCTGCTGCTCGCCCGCTTCTGGGTGATCGCGACCCTTGGGCCGCGCTGGACCACTCGGATCATCGTTCTTCCCGATGCGCCGCTGGTGGAGGAAGGCCCGTACCGCTTCCTCAATCACCCCAATTATTGGGTGGTGATCGGCGAGATCGCGGTGTTGCCGCTGGTGTTCGGCCTGCCGTGGGTGGCGTTGGTCTTTTCCATCCTCAACGCCGCCGTCTTGACGATCCGGATCCGCGAGGAGGATCGGGCGCTTCGGCCGGACCACTGACGTCGCTTGCGCCGCGCCCTCGACGAGCCTATATCGCCGTCTCTCCTCGACATCGTCATTGATGCTGAGGCTGGTCCCCTGCCGGGGCCGGTCCGAGGGGTGTTTGGATTTCAGGATCGCGAATGGCTGCTGACATTGCCGCGTTGACAGGATTGATCGAGCCCGAGCTCAAGACGCTCGGCTACGATCTCGTGCGCGTGGCGATGATCGGCGGCACGTCCGACCCGACTTTGCAGGTGATGGCCGAGCGGCCCGATACCCGCCAGCTCGACCTTGGCGATTGCGAGCGCATCTCTCGCCGGCTGTCGGAGCTGTTCGATGCCGCCGACCCGATCGAAGGCTCGTACCGGCTGGAAGTCAGCTCGCCCGGAATCGACCGCCCGCTTACGCGGCCGCGCGATTACGCGGACTGGAAGGGCCATCAGGCGCGCTTGAAGCTGGTCGAAACCCGCCAGCCACCCAAGCAGCTGTCGGGACGCATCGAAGGAATCGACGGTGACGTCGTCCTCCTGACAACGGCGGCAGGCGCTCGCGAAATCGCTATTGAAGACATCGCGTCGGCCAAGCTCCTGCTTACCGACGAACTGATCAAAGCCACTACTCCGCTCAGCACAGAAGGGGCGGACCTCATCAAAACGGAAGGTTGACGACCATGGCTACCGCAGCACCCGCGGCACCGACTGCAAACAAGGCCGAGCTGCTGGCGATCGCCGACGCCGTCGCTCGCGAAAAGCTGATCGACAAGGCGATCGTCATCGAGGCGATGGAAGATGCGATCCAGCGCGCCGCCCGCGCCCGCTATGGCGCAGAGAACGACATCCGCGCCAAGCTCGACCAGAACACCGGCGAGCTTCGCCTGTGGCGCGTCCTCGAAGTGGTCGAGGAGCCCGAGGATCATTTCAAGCAGGTCGACGTCAAGGGCGCGCAGAAGCTCGACAAGAGCGCCAAGCTCGGCGACTTCATCGTCGACCCGCTGCCGCCGATCGAGTTCGGCCGGATCGCCGCCCAGGCCGCCAAGCAGGTCATCTTCCAGAAGGTCCGCGACGCCGAGCGCGAGCGCCAGTTCGAGGAATTCAAGGACCGCGTCAGCGAGGTCATCACCGGCGTCGTCAAGCGGGTCGAGTTCGGCCACGTCGTCGTCGATCTCGGCCGAGCCGAGGGCGTCATCCGCCGCGACCAGCAGATCCCGCGCGAGATGGTCCGTGTCGGCGACCGAATCCGCTCGCTGATCATGCGCGTCAGCCGCGAAGCCCGCGGCCCGCAGATCTTCCTGTCGCGCGCCCACCCGGACTTCATGAAGAAGCTGTTCGCCCAGGAAGTGCCGGAGATTTACGACGGCATCATCGAGATCAAGGCCGCCGCCCGCGACCCCGGCAGCCGCGCCAAGATCGGCGTCATCAGCCACGACAGCTCGATCGACCCGGTCGGCGCCTGCGTCGGAATGAAGGGCAGCCGGGTCCAGGCCGTCGTCCAGGAGCTGCAGGGCGAGAAGATCGACATCATCCCCTGGTCCGAGGACCTGGCGACGTTCGTCGTCAACGGGCTCCAGCCGGCGACCGTCAGCCGGGTCGTCATCGATGAGGAAGAAAGCCGCATCGAAGTCGTCGTTCCCGATGACCAGCTCAGCCTGGCGATCGGCCGGCGCGGCCAGAACGTCCGCCTGGCCAGCCAGCTGACCAGCTCGCAGATCGACATCCTCACCGAGGCCGACGCCAGCGAAAAGCGGCAGCGCGAGTTCATCGAGCGCTCCGAAATGTTCCAGACCGAGCTCGACGTCGACGAGACCCTGGCTCAGCTGCTGGTCGCCGAAGGCTTCACCACGCTCGACGAGGTCGCCTACGTCACGCGCGAGGAGATCAGCTCGATCGAGGGCCTCGACGAGGACATCGCCGAGGAGCTGCAGAGCCGCGCCTCCGAAGCGCTCGAGCGCCGCGAGGCGGCGTCTCGTGAGGAGCGCCGCAAGCTCGGCGTCGAGGACTCGGTGGCCGAGATGCCGCACCTCACCGAGCAAATGCTGGTGACTTTGGGCAAGGCGGGGATCAAGACCCTCGACGACCTCGCCGACCTCGCCACCGATGAGCTGGTGCAGAAGCGTCGGGTCGAGCCGCGCCGCCGCTCCGACGCACCGGTCCGCGCCGAGGACAAGGGCGGGATACTGGCCGAATATGGCCTGACCGAAGAGCAGGGCAACGAGATCATCATGGCCGCCCGCGCCCATTGGTTCGAGGACGAAGACAAGCCCGAGAAGGGTGGGGAGGACGCCGTTGCGGAACCCACCCAATGAGACCGCTGAACGCCTGAAGCACACGCCCGAGCGGACCTGCGTCCTCACCCGGCGCAAGGCCACGAAGGACGCTCTGATCCGCCTCGCGCTCGGCCCCGATGGAACCGTCGCTCCCGACGTTCGCGCCCGCGCGCCCGGCCGCGGGGCGTGGATTTCCGTCGGCCGCACCAAGCTCGATGAGGCCGTTGCGAACGGCAAGCTGAAGGCGGCGCTTGCCCGGGCGTTCAAGACGGGCGAGGTCGCCATCCCGCCCGATCTCGGCGAGCGGACCGAGCAGGCGCTTCGCCAGGCGGCGCTGGATCGGCTTGGAATGGAGGCCCGCGCCGGCAATTTGCTGAGCGGTTCGGAACGCGTCGAAGCGACGGCCCGGAGCGGCAAGGTTCACCTGTTGATTCACGCCGCCGATGCCGGCGAAGACGGCCGCAAACGGCTCGACCAGGCGTGGCGAGCCGGCGGTGGCGGGCCTCAAGGGGTGATATTTCCGGAGCCGCGCCCTATCTTGTCGATAGCCTTGGGGCGCGAAAATGTGGTACATGTCGCCCTGAACGAACCCGCCGCTGCGGCGCGCGTCATGGACGCGCTTTCGCGATGGCGCGATTTCATTGCCCCCGATGCTGGTCTGGAGGGCGGCGCTCCCGCCTCTCGAACCGGCACGGCTGAAGAAGTTGAAGGAACAGAATGACCGACCAGACCGAAAAGCCGAAGCTTGGCACCCGGGCGCCGCTCGGCCTCAAGCGCACGGTCGAAACCGGCAAGGTGAAGCAGAGCTTCAGCCATGGCCGTTCGAACACGGTCGTGGTCGAGGTCAAGAAGCGCCGGATTCTCGGCCGGCCCGGCGAGGCCGAGGCACCGAAAACGCCAACTCCGGAGGCCGAGGCCCCCAAGCCGGCGCCAGTGCCCGCCAAGCCGGCGGCGCCCGCCGCGCGCGCCCCGCGCTCGTCGCCGACCGACGACATCACCCGCCGCAAGGAAACTCAGGAGCGGCTGCTTCGCGAAGCCGAGGAGGCCCGGCTTTCGTCGCTCGAGGAAGCCCGCCGCCGCGAGGATCGCGCCAAGGTCGAGCAGACCGAGGATGAGCGCCGCCGCGCGGAAGAGAATCGCCGCGCCGAAGAGGCGGCGGCTGAAGAGGCGCGAGCTCGCGCCGAAGAAGAAGCGCGTGCGCCCGAAGTCCCCGCCCAGCCCGAACCGCCCGCGGTTGTCGAGCCCGAGGAGGACGATCGAGGCCCGCGCCGTCACGGTCACGCGCCCGCCGCCAAGCGCCCCGAGCCGGCGCGTCCGTCGCGCGGCCGCGACGAGCACCGCCAGCGCGGCAAGCTGACCGTCAGCCGGGCGCTGTCCGGCGAGGACGACAGCCGCGCCCGCTCGCTCGCCGCGCTCAAGCGCGCCCGCGAGAAGGAAAAGCGCGCCCACCAGCAGGCCGGTCCCGCGCAAAAGCAGGCCCGCGACGTCGTCGTCCCGGAAGCGATCACCGTCCAGGATCTCGCCAATCGCATGGCCGAGCGCGGCGCCGACCTGGTCAAAGCCTTGTTCAAGATGGGCATGCCGGTCACCCTGACCCAGACCATCGACCAGGACACCGCCGAGCTTCTGGTCACCGAGTTCGGGCACAACATCAAGCGCGTCAGCGAGTCCGACATTGAAATCGGTCTCAGCGGCGAGGAAGATGCCGCCGAGACCCTGAAGCCGCGTCCGCCGGTGGTCACCATCATGGGCCACGTCGACCACGGCAAGACCTCGTTGCTCGACGCGATCCGCGGCGAAGACGTCGTCTCCGGCGAGGCCGGCGGCATCACCCAGCACATCGGCGCTTATCAGGTCACGCTGCCCGACAAGGCCAAGGTCACCTTCCTCGACACGCCGGGCCACGAAGCTTTCACCGAGATGCGCGCCCGCGGCGCCAACGTCACCGATATCGTCGTGCTGGTCGTCGCCGCCGACGACGGCCTGAAGCCGCAGACCATCGAGGCGATCAACCACACCAAGGCGGCCGGCGTGCCGATGATCGTCGCCATCAACAAGATCGACAAGCCGGAGGCCAAACCGCAGAAGGTCCGCGAGGAGCTTCTCCAGCACGAGGTGATCGTCGAGGAGATGGGCGGCGACGTCCAGAACGTCGAGGTTTCGGCGCTCAAGAAGACCAATCTCGACAAGCTGCTCGAGGCGATCCAGCTGCAGTCCGAAATTCTCGAGCTCAAGGCCAATCCCGACCGCCAGGCCGAAGGCACGGTGGTCGAAGCCAAGCTCGACAAGGGCCGCGGCCCGCTGGCCACGGTGCTGGTCCAGCGCGGCACGCTTCGGGTCGGCGACGTGTTCGTCGCCGGCGCGTCGAGCGGCAAGGTCCGCGCGATGATCGACGACAAGGGCCGCCAGGTTAAGGAAGCCGGGCCGTCCGTGCCGGTCGAAGTCCTCGGCCTGTCGGCAGTACCGTCGGCCGGCGACGCCTTCACGGTCGTCGAGAACGAGGCCCGCGCCCGCGAGGTCGCGTCCTATCGCCAGAGCGTTCTCGATCGCAAGCGCACGACATCGGCGCCGGTCAGCCTCGAGAACATGTTCGCCAGCCACGCTTCGACGACCATGGAGTTCCCGCTGGTCGTCAAGGCGGACGTCCACGGCTCGGTCGAGGCGATCGTCCATGCCCTCAACCGCCTCTCGACCGATGAAATCCGGGTCCGCGTCCTGCACTCGGGCGTCGGCGCCATCACCGAGAGCGACGTCACCCTGGCGAGCGCCAGCGGCGCGCCGATCATCGGCTTCAACGTCCGCCCCAACGCCAAGGCGCGCGAAGTCGCCGAGCGCAACAAGGTCGAGCTTCGCTATTACGACGTCATCTACCACCTCACCGACTGGGTGAAGGGCGCGATGGCCGGAGAGCTGGGGCCGGAGATCATCGAGACTGTGGTCGGCCGTGCCGAAGTCCGCGAAGTGTTCCCGGCCGGCAAGAAGGACAAGGCAGCCGGCCTGCTGGTCACCGAGGGCGTCATTCGCAAGGGCCTCAACGCCCGACTGACGCGCGAGGACGTCATCGTTTCGAAGACGACGATCAGCTCGCTTCGGCGGTTCAAGGACGACGTCGCCGAAGTGCGCGCCGGCCTCGAATGCGGAGTCATGCTGGCCGACACCAACGACGTCCAGCCGGGCGACACGCTCGAGGTGTTCGAGGTCGAGGAACGCGCGCGGACGCTGTAGCAACCTCCCTCTCCCGCTCGCGGGAGAGGGTCGGGGTGAGGGCCTGTAATGCGAAAAACCGAAACCCCCGAAGGCCGTTCGGTCCGCCTGCTTCGCGTCGGCGAGCAGGTGCGCCACGTGCTGAGCGAGATCCTGCAGCGCGGCGACGTTCACGATGAGACGCTGCAGAGCCATCTCGTCAGCATCACCGAAGTGCGGATGTCGCCCGACCTTCGTCACGCCACCGCGTTCGTCAAGCCGCTGCTCGGCCAGGACGAGGACATTGTGCTCAAGGCGCTCCGCACCCACACCGCTTACCTGCAGCGAGAAGTCGCACAGCGGGTCCGGACCAAATATGCGGCGAAGCTCAAGTTCCTTGCCGACGAAAGCTTCGACGAAGGCGGCCGCATCGACCAGCTGCTGCGCGCGCCCAAGGTCGCCCAGGACCTGGACGAGGAATGAGCGGGCTCGATGCGCCCATGCAGGGCGACGGCTGCCGCGCCGAGCCAATCACTGAGGCGCATCGCCAAGCGCTCAAGGCCGCGTGCGCCGAGGATCCCGACATCTGGCAGCTTTATGCGCTCAACTTCGGCCCAGAAGGCTTCGACGCAAGCTTCGACCGCATAGCAGCCCTACCCTGGCACCGCTTCGCTTTGTTCGACGGTGACGAGCTCGCCGGAATGAGCTGCTTCATCAATCCCGACGCCAAGCGCGGCACCGTCGAGATCGGCAACACTTATTACCGCCCGAAATTCCGCGGCACCGGCTTCAACCGGCGGGTCAAGGCCATGATGCTCGGCCGCGCGTTCGACAGCGGCATCCGCCGCGTCGAGTTCCGCGTCGATCGCCGCAACAAGCGCAGCCAGGCAGCGATGGCCAAGCTCGGCGCGGTCCGCGAGGGCGTCATGCGCGCCGACCGCATTACCTGGACAGGCCACGTCCGCGACACCGTGCTGTTCGCGATCCTCAAGGACGAATGGCCGCTATGATCCTTCGTACGCTTCTCCTGCTTTGCCTCGCCGCCTTCGCAACGGCGGCGACCGCCGAGCCGCTGACCATTCGCGTTGGCGAAAGCTGGGCGTTTTCGGTTCGGAACGGCCAGCCGGTCGGCGCGCATCGAGTCAAGCCGGCGGCCAAGCCGGGGCGCGGCGAAATCAAAGCGACGGTGACCTCGCTCGGCGGGACGACGATGACCCTGACCAACAACAGCGCCACCAGCTACACCTTCCGCGCCGAGCTGGTCGGGGTTCGTTCCAAAGCCGCGCCAAGAACCTGCACGCTGCCGCCGAACATGAAGGCGGCGCTCGAATATTGGCCGCAGAAAGCCGCCGCGGTCCGGCTCAGCAACTTCCGGGCAACCACGGACGCCGGCAGCTGCCCGACGCCGGGTAACTGAGCCTGAATGCTCCACGGCTGGATCATCCTCGACAAGCCGGTCGGCCTCGGCTCGACCCAGGCGGTTTCAGCGGTCAAGCGCGCGCTTCGCGAAGCCGGCGAACCGAAGACCAAGGTCGGCCACGGCGGCACCCTCGATCCCTTGGCCAGCGGCGTTCTGCCGATCGCGCTCGGCGAGGCGACCAAGCTCGCCGGCCGGATGCTCGACGCAACCAAGGACTATGAGTTCACCATCCGCTTCGGCGAGGAAACCGACACGCTCGACGCCGAGGGCCAGGTGGTCGCCACCAGTGTGGTTCGGCCGACGCGCGCTGAAATCGAGGCGGTTCTGCCGCGCTTCACCGGCGCGATCGAGCAAGTCCCGCCGGCTTATTCGGCGCTGAAGATCGAAGGGAAAGCCGCCTACGCCCGGGCGCGCGCCGGCGAGGAGGTTGAAATGCAGCCGCGCAGCGTGACCATCCACGCCCTCCGCCTCGTCTCTGCCACCGCCGACCAAGCGACCCTTGCCGCCACCGTCTCCAAGGGCACCTACATCCGCAGCCTCGCCCGCGACATCGCGGTTGCGTTGAACAGCGTCGGCCACGTCACCATGTTGCGGCGGACGCGCTCTGGTCCGTTCTCGCTAGAATCGGCCATTTCGCTGGACTTTCTGTTCGAAGCCGCTAAGGCGCGGCAGCTCGATGGGGCGGTTGTTCCGCTTGAAGCGGCGCTGGACGACATCCCGGCCCTCCCCGTCACTCCCGACCAGGCACGTATGCTCCGACATGGACAGGTGCTTGCCGGTTTCCCGGAACGGCCGGGGCTTCAGCTGGCGACCGAGGGCTCGACCCCGGTCGCTCTGGTCGAAGCCGCGGCCGACGGCCTTCGGGTCGTCCGGGGTTTCAACATCGAACCATAGGAGTGCTGACGATGTCGATTACCGCCGAAGACAAGCAGAAGCTGATCAAGAAACACGGCCGCGGCAAGGACGACACCGGATCTCCCGAGGTCCAGGTCGCCATCCTGACCAGCCGGATCCAGACGCTGACCGAGCATTTCAAGACCCACGCCAAGGACAACCATTCGCGGCGCGGCCTCTTGATGATGGTCAACAAGCGCCGCTCGCTGCTCGATTTCCTCCGCCGCGAGGACGAGCAACGCTACACCGATCTCATCGCGAAGCTCGGACTTCGCAAGTAACTGGAACGGCCCCCGCGAGGGGCCGTTTCGCATATCTGGCGCCTGCAATTCGGCAGGTGCGGATAGGGTCATACGGACCCGAGGAAGCGGGCGAAACGCCCGCATCGAGGCCCCGAGGCGCATAGGGCGCCCGGAGTGAAGGAAAGCAAATGTTCGATATCAAAACCGTAGAAACCGAGCTCGGCGGCAAGACGCTGAAGCTCGAAACGGGCCGCGTTGCCCGCCAGGCCGACGGCGCCGTCATCGCGACGCTCGGCGAAACCGTGGTGCTGTGCGCGGTCACCGCCGCCAAGTCGGTCAAGCAGGGCCAGGACTTCTTCCCGCTGACCGTCCACTATCAGGAAAAATTCTCCGCTGCCGGGCGTATCCCGGGCGGCTTCTTCAAGCGCGAGCGCGGAGCGACCGAGAAGGAAACGCTCACCAGCCGCCTCATCGACCGCCCGATCCGGCCTCTGTTCCCGGAAGGCTTCTACAACGAGGTCCTGGTGATCGCGCAGGTGCTGTCCTACGACGGCGAGAACGAGCCCGACATCGTCGCGATGATCGCCGCCTCGGCCGCGCTGACGATCAGCGGCGTGCCGTTCATGGGCCCGATCGGCGCCGCCCGGGTCGGCTTCGTCGACGGCGAATACGTCCTCAACCCGACCCAGGAGCAGATCCGCGAGGGCTCGCTCGACCTGGTCGTCGCCGGCACCCCCAACGCGGTGATGATGGTCGAATCGGAGGCCAGCGAGCTCAGCGAAGACCAGATGCTCGGCGCCGTCATGTTCGGCCACAAGGCCAGCCAGCAGGTCTGCAAGGCGATCATCAGCCTCGCCGAGAAGGCCGCCAAGGAGCCGTGGGAGCTCGCCACCGACAGCGGCCTGAAGGCCGAGATCAAGGCCAAGCTCGCCAAGCTGATCGGCAAGGACATCGAGGCCGCCTACAAGAAGACCAACAAGGGCGAGCGCCGCGAGCTGCTCGACGCCGCCCGGGTCAAGGCGGCCGAGGCCTTTGCCGACGCGGACCCGCAGGAGCAGATGGTCGCCCAGAAGGCGGTCAAGAGCCTCGAGGCCGACATCGTCCGCACCGCCATCCTCAAGGAAGGCCGCCGGATCGACGGCCGCGACACCAAGACCGTCCGGCCGATCGAGGCGATGGTCCACTTCCTGCCGCGCGCCCACGGCTCGGCGCTGTTCACCCGCGGCGAGACCCAGGCGATCGTCACCACCACGCTCGGCACCAAGGAATCGGAGCAGATGATCGACGGGCTGGAGGGCCTCTCCTACTCGCGCTTCATGCTGCACTATAACTTCCCGCCCTATTCGGTCGGCGAAGTCGGCCGCTTCGGCGCCCCGTCGCGGCGCGAGACCGGCCACGGCAAGCTCGCCTGGCGGGCGATCCACCCGGTGCTGCCGAGCAACGAGGAGTTCCCGTACACGATCCGCGTGCTGTCCGACATCACCGAGTCCAACGGCTCGAGCTCGATGGCGACGGTGTGCGGCGGGTCCCTCGCGCTGATGGACGCCGGAGTGCCGATCAAGGCGCCGGTCGCCGGCATCGCCATGGGCCTGATCCTCGAAGGCAAGGACTTCGCGGTGCTTAGCGACATCCTCGGCGACGAGGACCATCTCGGCGACATGGACTTCAAGGTCGCCGGCACCGCCGGCGGCATCACCGCGCTGCAGATGGACATCAAGGTCGCCGGCATCACCGAGGAGATCATGAAGACCGCCCTCGCCCAGGCGAAGGACGGCCGCGCCCACATCCTCGGCGAAATGGCCAAGGCGCTGCCCGAAACCCGCACCGAGCTTTCCGAGCACGCGCCGCGGATCGAGACGATGCAGATCCCCAAGGACAAGATCCGCGAAGTCATCGGCACCGGCGGCAAGGT
>CAMPJH010000010.1 GCA_946886845.1 uncultured Sphingomonas sp.
GCCGGCGATATGGGTGAACAGGCTTTCCGGGCTCTGGCTGTGGGTCTGGCCGCCGAAGATGCCGCCGCCATAGGGGGAGCGGATGACCATCGGCATCGCCCATTCGCCTGCGGTTCGATAGCGGATCTTGGCGACCTCGCTGACGATCTGGTCGTAGCCGGGATAGATGTAATCGGCGAACTGGATCTCGACGACCGGCTTCAGCCCATAGGCCGCCATTCCGACGGCGACGGCGACGATTCCGCCTTCGGAGATCGGCGTGTCGAAGCTGCGCTCCTTACCGAACTCGCGCTGCAGGCCTTCGGTGACCCGGAAGACGCCGCCGAAGTAGCCAACGTCCTCGCCATAGACGACGACATCCGGATCGCGTTGCATGGCGATTCGATGGGCGCTGTTGAGCGCCTGGATCATGTTCATCGTCGCCATCAGTCGCGGCCTTCGGCGACCGCTTCGTCGCGTTGTTCGACCAGGTTCCACGGCAGCTCGGCATAGACGTCGTCGAACATGCTCTCGATATTGTCCTTGCCCTGCTGCGGCAGGACCCCGAGCTTCTCGGCCTCCTTCTGGGCGCCGCGAACTTCGGCATCGCATTCGGCGCGCATCGCTTCGTGCCGCTCCTCGTCCCACTCGCCAAGCGCGACCAGATGCGCCTTCAGCCGCTCGATCGGGTCGCCGAGCGGCCATGCCTTGGCTTCGCTCGCCGGCCGGTATCCGGACGGGTCGTCGGAGGTCGAATGGCCTTCGGCGCGATAGGTGAAGAACTCGATCAGGGTCGGCCCGAGGTTGGAGCGGGCGCGGTCGGCAGCCCAGCGCATCGCCGAATAAACCGCGAGCACGTCGTTGCCGTCGACCCGAAGGCCGGGGATTCCATAGCCGGTCGCGCGCTGCGCGAAGGTCGCTTTCTCGGCACCGGCGATCCCGCAGAAGCTGGAGATCGCCCACTGGTTGTTGACCACGCATAGCACCGCCGGAGCGTTGTAGACGGCGGCGAAGGTCATTCCGGCATGGAAGTCGCCTTCGGCCGTTGCGCCATCGCCGATCCAGCCGACGGCGATCCGGCTGTCGCCCTTGATTGCCGAGGCCATCGCCCAGCCGACCGCCTGCGGGAATTGCGTGCCGAGGTTGCCGGAGATCGAGAAGAAGCCGTGGGCCTTGTCCGAATACATGATCGGCAGCTGGCGCCCGTGCAGCTTGTCGCCGGCGTTCGAATAGATCTGGCACATCATCTCGACCAGCGGATAGCCGCGGGCGATCAGCACGCCCTGCTGGCGATAAGTCGGGAAATGGATGTCGTCGCGGTCGAGAGCGACCGCCGCCGTCACCGCAATCGCCTCTTCGCCGGTCGCCTTCATGTAGAAGCTGGTCTTCCCCTGGCGCTGGGCGCGGTACATTCGGTCGTCGAAGATCCGCACCGTGACCATGTCGCGCAGGATCTTGCGCAAGGTATCGGCGTCGAGCTTGGGGTCCCACGGCCCGATCGCCTTGTGATCGTCGCCGAGCACACGGACCAGGCTCTTGGTCAACGGCTCGGTCTCGGCCGCCGAAGCGGCGATGTCGGGCTTCGGCACCGACCCAGCCGCCGGAATCTCCATTGCCGAAAAATCGGGCGTGTCTCCCGGCCGGAACGGCGGTTCCGGCACGTGCAGCAAAAGCCGTGGCCGGTTCGGCTTTTTCGGTTGTTCCTTGTCACGCATTTGGCTGAGGCGCTTAATCGGCTGGCGGGCGGGCGGCAATGCCTGCCATAGAGGCCGCGTTGAAGGGGGATGGTGATGAGGACTCGGTTCGCGTTAATCCTTGTCGGGGCACTCGCGCTTGCGGGGTTCGCTGCGCCCGACGCAGCGCCACTGCCAGATCCGGCGGCGGTTGCAATATCAAAACCAGTCTATGTCTCGCGTCACCTGCAAAAACGCGAGGGGAGCGACCCATCGCTGACTGGCGAAGGCGCGGCCAATGCCCAGAAGCTGGCGGCAATGCTCGCGGACAAAGGCATAACAGCGATCTTCGTAACGCCTACGCGGCGGACGACGCAGACCGCCGAGCCTCTTGCGAAGCGCCTCGGTATCGCCATCACGACCTATGATCCGCGCGACCCCGCTGCCCTGGTACGGGCTGTCGCCGCAGCTGGCGGGCCGGTGCTGATCGTCGGCCACAGCAACACCGTGCCCGACCTCGTCGCCGCATTCGGCGGAACGCGGCCGGCGCCGATGTCGGAAGAGGATTTCGGCACATTGTTCGTCGTCGAGCCGGACGGCACGGTCGCGGCCACCGAGGTGCGTTGACGGTCATGCGCAAGCGGCGCTAGGCGCCGCCGATGGCCGAAGACTCAACTCCGCTACCCGACCGGCTGTCGCTCGATCCGCGCAGCCCCTATTTCGATTCCGAAGTCCTGGAGAAGGGCATCGGCATCCGCTTCAACGGGCAGGAAAAGACCAACGTCCAGGAATATTCGATTTCCGAAGGCTGGATTAAGGTCCCCGCCGGCCGCAGCCGCGACCGTTTCGGCAACCCGATGACGATCACCCTCAAGGGAAAGGTCGAGCCCTATGTCGAGGGCTCGGCCGGTCAGGCCGAAGGTGACGAGGGCGCCGCTTCCGAAGGATAGGACGGCGGGCGCCGGCGGCGCTCACGAAGCTTATTGAAGCCCCAGCCGGCCAGCGCGAGGACAGCCAGCGCCGGAATGCTTCGCTTTGCGATCGCGGCAGCGCCATATCCCAGCAGCGCGCCCTTGGCGCCTTGGTGCCGGCCGGCGATCCGGCTTCCGAGCCATGCGCCTGTAATCCTGCCCAACATCGTCATTCCTTTCGTAAAAGCCCTGCTGGTGGTTCCAAGTCGCCTCGACGGAAGCGGTTCCCGCGAGCGCCGCAAGGCATGTTGGGAAAATTCCCCACCGCGGCGTGGCGAATCCTCCCAACTCGGACTCCGATGCGGCGTCGATCTTTCAATTTATGGCGGTTTTCTGCGTTTGGCACGGCCCTTGAATAGCAATGTTCATCGGCCCGCAAGTAAATGAAGCGGGTCAAAAAGGGAGATTAGAAATGTCCGGTCAGCAGACCATCACTCGGACCCTCATCGCCGCCGTCGGCGCGCTTTTGATGAGCACTGTCGCAGTCGGCTCCGCCATTGCCCCGGCCCAGGTGAATGCCGCTCCGATCCAGGCCTCGCTCAATGCCTGAACTCGAAATCATCGAAGCCAAGGTGCCGGTCCGCACGCCGGTTCTGGCGAGGGAGGCCGATCGCGCCACTTCGCGCATGGCCCCGGTCGCCGGCTGGCTCAGCGGCCCGGTGTTCAGCCGCGCCAGGGACATCTTCGCGGCCAACATGACCGACCTTCTCGACCGGGCCGAAGACCCGGCGCGGATGATCCGGATGATCATCATCGAGATGGAAGAAACCTTGGTCGAGGTCCGCGCAACCGCGGCCCGATCGATCGCCGACATCAAGGAAATGCGGCGCTCGCTGACGCGGCTCGACGAGATCGAAGCCAGCTGGACCGAGAAGGCCGAGCTGGCGCTCAGCCGGGACCGCGAGGACTTGGCGAAGGCGGCACTGGTCGAGCGGCAGAAGGCCGCCGACATGGCCGACGGCCTCAAGGCCGAGATGGGCCAGATCGAAGAGGTGCTTCGCGGCTACGAGGCGGACATCGCCAGGCTCCAGGGCAAGCTTCGCGAAGCCCGCGGTCGCCAGAACGCGATCGCCCACCGGATCGAAAGCGCGGTCAGCCGCGCCAAGGCGAGCGAAGTGCTCAACGGCAGCCGCACCGAGGACGCGTTCAGCAAATTCGAGATCCTCGAGCGCCGCGCCGACTTCGCCGAAGGCCGCGCCGAAGCGCTTGGCCTCACCGGCCCGAAGAGCCTCGAAGAGGAAATCGCCGAGCTCAGGGCGGCCGAGAAGGTCGACGCCGAGCTCGAAGCCATGAAGGCCGCGCTTGCGGCGAAAGTTCAGTGAAGAAAGGGGAACGCCCGATGGCCCGCAAGACGTACCGCTACTCGCTCAACCGCAAGGACGCCAAGCTGGTCGGAGTCTGCTCCACCCTGGGCGAGCGGTTCGGGATCGATCCGACGATCCTTCGAATCGGCTTCGTCGCCGCGGCGATCCTGATCGAATGGGAAATCGCCCTGATCGCTTATGTCGCGCTCGCGATTTACTTCACGATCCAGCGCAAGCGCGCGGTCGACGGCGGTTCGCACATGAGCGAGTTCGACCGGATGGGGCTCGCCGCCAGCGTCCGGCCGTCGGTTCACGCGGTGCGGACCGAGCTCGACCCGATCGACCGCCGGCTGATGGCGATCGACGAGCAACTTTCCAAACCCAATGATGAGCTGGCGCGTGAGATTGAAGCGCTGCGGGAGGAGAAGTGATGGACCCGCTTTCGATTGGCCTGATTGCCCTGAGCGTCCTGATGACGATCGGCACGGCGGCCTACGCCGGCCTCAAGGGGTGGAACGCCTGGCTCGAGCTCAAGCGCATGGAGCTGAGCCACTCGGTCGCCGACCACGGCCTTCCGCCCGCCGGCAATCGGATCGAGCTCGCCGACCTTCGCGAGCGGGTCCGCAAGCTCGAGGCGATCGCCGCCGGCATCGACCTCTAAAAGTCCCCAGCCCGCGTCCTCCCCTGACGCGGCACCAGGCGGCCCGGGCAACGCACCCCGGGCCGCCTTTTTTTCGGGTGGGTCCGGACTAGAAAGCGAGCCGGGCGCCGAGCCGGATGTCGCGGCCGGCGAGCGGGGCATAATCCTTGAGCAGGCTGGTGCTGCGGCGGGCGACGACGTCGAAAACGTTGTTCGCTGCCAGGCTTAGCGTCAGCTCGGGCCGTTCCGAAAGTGGGTGCCATTCGACCGATGCGTTGACCATTGTGTAGCCGGGCGTGCCTGTCTCGAGGGGCGCCGTGCGGTTGTGCGCGAAGGCGCGTTCGACCTCGATCCGCCCATCGAGCTTGCCGCGCTCACCGGTCAGTGCCGCCAGGATCCGCAGCGGCGGAATCAACGGCGCCGGACCGAAATCCTTGATCCTTGCACGCACCCCGTCAGCGACCAGCTCGCTGCCCCAGGTGACTCCGAACGCGGTGCCGAGGCGGGCGTTCGCCTCGACTTCGAACCCGTAATAATTGGCTCGGCCCTGGCTGTACTCGAAGACCGGCAGCTGGTCCTCGATCTCGCCGGTCGGGGCCTGGAAGATGAAGTTCGAAAATCGGCTGTAATAAGCAATTGCAGTGAGCCGCACCGGGCCGGCGGTCCGGCGGATGCTGGCTTCCAGCGATAGGCTGCGCTCGGCGTCGAGGTCCGGGTCGCCGACCTCGAACGACTGGGTGCCGGCGTGCGGGCCGTTGGCGAACAGCTCGTCGATCGACGGCGCGCGGGCGGTGTAGGACGCGGTCAGCCCGCCGCGCCAGCCGGGCGAGAAGTCGTAGGCCGCGCCGCCCGAAGACGACACGGTCGTGAACCTGCGCGAACGATCCGGAGTGCCAAGGTCCGCATCGGCGGCCGCGGTCAGCTTGCTGAACTCGACGCGCAACCCGCCCTCCACGCGGAAAGGCCCGCTGACATACGTCTGTACCGTGAACAGGCCCGTCTGGTTCTGGCGACTGTTCGGCAGGAACTTCTCCTCGCCGCGAATGCGTATGCTGCGCTTGAGATACTGGATGCCGCTGGTGCCACCCCAGCCCGAACGCGCCGCCTGCACCAGCTCGGCGCGGCCTTCGCCGCCCTTGCTGAAGAAGGACGAGCCGATCTCGCCGGTGTCCTCGAGCTCGTCGTGGCGATAATCGGCATAGCCGCCGCGCAGCCGCACCTGGTCGAAGAAGCCGGCGAGCGGCACCTCGGCCCTGGCGTCGTAGCGGGTCTGGCGCATGTCGATCGTCGGCGCCTCCGCCTCGACTGCAGGATCGAGGGAAAAGCGGATCGGCACACCATATTTCGAATGGTGGCGGCTGACCGATGCGCCGATGTTGAGGCGGTCGCGGACATAACCGAGGCCGGCCGAGATTTCGCTCGCCTTTGAGGCCGTGTTGGGTAGCTTGCCCCTGAGGTCGGCTAGCGCGCGAATCTCCGGATCCGGGCTTGCCAGCGCCTGCTCGCGCAATTCTTCAGTCAAGATATAGCCGCCGGTCCGAAGGTCGTCGGTCTTCATCACATTGCCGTCGACGTGGGCGACGAAATTGCTGCCGAGCGCGAGGTCGCCCATCGCGTGGATCGACCGCTCGTCGGCCGCCGAGCCGTAGCCGCCAATCCCGTGCAGCAGCCAATCGTGCGGCGGGACCGAGCGCGGGATTCGGGCGTCGAGCACGTTGACGACGCCGCCGATCGCCGATGAGCCGTAGAGCAGGGCCGCCGGACCGCGCAGAACCTCGATTCGAGTGGCGGTCAATGGGTTGATCGCCACCGCATGGTCGGCGCTTGAAGCGGCGACGTCAAAGCTGCCGATGCCGTCGGTCAGCACCCGGATTCGGTCGCCGCCGAGCCCGCGCAGGACGGGCCGCGACGCCGTCGGCCCGAAGCTCGACGACGACACGCCCGCCTGCCGGGCCAGAGTCTCGCCGATGCTCGGGCGCATCGCGCGCGCGAGGTCCGCTCCGTCGAGGATCGACATGCCGCCGAGCACGTCACCCGCTGCGCGGCGGACGCCGGTAACGACGATTTCATTGGAATGGTCGTCATGATGGCCAGCGCCATGGTGATGCGCTTCGGGCTCCGGCTGGGTCGGCGCAGCGGTGTCCTGACTTGCCGGCGCGCCGCCGTGCTCTTCATGCCCTTCATGCTGATGGGGTGCGGTCGAATCCTGTGCGCTGGCCGCCGAGAAGGGGACAATGGCGGCGAGAGCCGCGCCGGAGGCAAGCAGGGTTCTTTTCATAATCGTTGGCACCATTCTTTCGGGAGCGCAGCGCGACTAGCTTGCATGATACAATATCACAAGCCCTGCCGCTGCTGCTTCGACGAACGGAGCGGCGGCTTCGCTGAATTGAGGCCGGGGTTGCCGCCTGCGGCCGGCGGCGGATAAGTCGCATCCATGGCCGCAGATCCCTTCGCTTTGTTCGATACGTGGTTCGCGGAGGCTCGGGCGAGCGAGCCCAACGACCCGGAGGCGATGGCGCTGGCGACCTCGACTCCTGACGGCCGGCCGTCGGCGCGGATGGTGCTTCTGAAGGGTCACGGGCCGGACGGATTTCGGTTCTACACCAATTACCAAAGCCGCAAGGGCGAGGAGATCGCCGCCAATCCCAGCGTCGCGCTCCTGTTCCACTGGAAATCGCTTCGCCGGCAGGTGCGGATCGAGGGCGTTGCCAGTGCCTGCGAGCTGGCCGAGGCCGACGCCTATTTCGCCAGCCGATCGCGCGAATCGCAGCTCGGCGCCTGGGCCTCCGACCAGTCGCGGCCGCTGACCGACCGGGCGGAGTTCGAAGCGCGCTACGAAGAGCTGGAACGCCGGTTCGAAGGTAGGCCGGTGCCGCGCCCGCCGCACTGGTCAGGCTATGTCGTTGTCCCGGAGCGGATCGAGTTCTGGAGCGATCGCCCACACCGGCTGCACGAGCGGCGGCTGTTCACCCGCAGCGGCGAGGGATGGAGCGAAGGACTGCTCTACCCGTGAGCGGCAGCCACCTTCACGGGGCCGAGCGATCGAGCCTGACCTCGCGCGCGGCGCTGGCGAGCATCGCCCTGGCGCTGCTCCTGATCGGTCTCAAAGCCTGGGCGGCGGTCGAAACGTCGTCGATGGCGATGCTCGGTTCGCTCGCCGACAGCGGCCTCGATCTGATCGCCAGCCTGGTGGTGCTGCTTGGGGTGCGGGTTGCGGCGCAACCGGCCGACCGCGAGCACCGCTTCGGCCACGGCAAAGCCGAGGCGTTGGCTTCGCTGGTGCAGGTGATCCTGATCTCGATCTCCGCCATCTTCATCGCCTTTCGAGCGATCGAGCGGCTGATCGGTGGAGCGCAAACAACGCATGCGGAGCTTGGGATCGGCGTTTCCTTTGTCGCCATCGTCTTCACGCTCGCGCTCATCGCCTACCAGCGTTATGTCGTCCGCCGGACGGGCTCGGTCGCGATCGCCACCGACCGGCTGCATTATGCGTCCGACCTGATGCTCAACGGTTCGGTGATCGCCGCGCTGGTGCTCGACCAATATGTCGGGATTGTCGGCGCCGATGCCGTGTTCGGAATCCTGATCGCTCTGTGGCTGGCGCGAAGCGCGTGGCAGTCTTCCTCGCAGGTGCTCGATCAGCTGATGGACCGCGAATGGCCGGACGAGCTTCGCCAACAATTCCTCGCAGCGACCAAGGATTATCCTGAGCTTGCCGGCCTGCACGACCTGCGCACCCGGACCAGCGGCACCCACCATTTCGCGCAGTTCCACGTCTGGGTGCCGGCCGACTGGACGGTGCGGGAGGCGCACGATCGCCTCGACCGCGCCGAGGAGGAGCTTCAGAAGCGGTTCCCGGGCACCGAAATCCTCATCCACGTCGATCCCGAAGGGCAGGTCGACCGCGAAACCCTGCTGCCCTCCGACATCACAGAAAGAGCGACATGACGACGCTGCCCTTCTTTCAGGTCGATGCCTTTGCCGAACGGCCGCTGACCGGAAATCCGGCGGCGGTGATCCCGCTCGACCAGTGGCTCGACGACGCGCTGATGCAGGCGATCGCCGCCGAGAACAATCTCAGCGAAACCGCGTTCACCGTGCCTAGCGATAAGGACGACGTCGATTTCAACCTGCGCTGGTTCACGCCGACCATCGAGGTTCCGCTGTGCGGCCACGCGACGATCGCCGCCGGCCATGTGTTGATCACCGGCGATGCCGTCCGCTTCTCGACCCGGTCGGGCGTGCTGACGGTCAGCCGCGATGGCGATCTGCTACGGCTCGACCTGCCCGCATCGGGCGTCGAGCGAGGCGACCTGCCGGGACTTGGCGAGGCGTTGGGCGTCACCGGCGAAACGTTTGTCGGCGAAGGTGCGGAAAGCGCCGCCATCGTTCTGCTTGAAAATGAGCGTTCGGTCCGTGCCGTCCGACCGGACTTCGCCGCTCTGAGGAACTTGCCCGACCTGGTGATCGTCACCGCACCGGGCGACGAGCATTCGGTCGCCAGCCGAGTGTTCGCGGTGCCGTGCGGAATCGACGAGGACCCGGTGACCGGGGCAGCCCACGCGGCGCTGGTGCCGTTCTGGGCGAAGCGGCTCGGGCGGCGCGAGTTCACCGCTTACCAGGCGAGCGAGCGGGGCGGCGTGCTGCACTGCCGCGAAGCGGGCGAGCGGGTCATCCTCAGTGGTCATTGCGTGACCGTTATCGAAGGCTATTTCCAGCTTTGAGCGAGAGGCACCCGCCCCGGCTCAAACGAAAGATCGGCCAGGTCGGCGCCATCCTGCTGGCGTTCAACGGCGCTGTCGGCGCCGGCATTTTCGCGCTTCCGGGTACGCTGGCCGCCGATTTCGGCGCCTTCTCGCCGTGGCTGTTCCCGCTGGTCGGGCTTGGCTCGTTGGTGATCGTCTGGCCGTTCGCGCGAAGCGTCGCCGCCTTCCCCGACAGCGGCGGCCCGGCCACCTACGGCCGGGTGTTCGGACGCCTCCCCGGCTTTGAGCTCGGCTGGATCTATTACATTTCCCGGGCGGCCGCGTTCGCCGCCAATGCCAATGTGCTGACCGCCTACACCGCCCGCTGGTGGGCGGGCGCGGACGAGGGGCCGTTGCGTGCCGCGCTGCTGATCGGAGTCACCGGCTTGTTCGCGACGGCGAATATCGTCGGCGTCAAGCGATCGCTGCGGTTGCTCGGCGGACTGACGATCCTCAAGGCGCTGCCGTTGCTGCTGCTTGCCGTCGCCGTAATCGTTCAGACCTTTCCACCGCCGAATCCGGGCCCTCCGCCGCCGCTGACCGTGCTCGAAGCGGGCATTCTCGTCACCTTTTATGCTTTCATCGGCTTCGAAAACGTCACGGTTCCGGCGGGCGAGACCCGCCGCCCGCAGCGAACCCTTCCGCGAGCCATCTTTGCGACGCTCGCGACGATGACCCTGCTCTACTTCCTCGTCCAGATAGCTTTCGTCAGCGCCTTGCCGGCGGGCGCCGACGAAGGCTCCCCGCTTATCGACCTGGGAGCATGGATCGCCGGCCCGGCCGGAGTCCTGGTGATCACGCTCACCGCGATCGCGTCCCTGGCCGGCAATTTGCACAGCAACCTCGCTTCGACTCCGCGGCTGACCTACGCGATGGCCACTCGCCGCGATCTGCCGGCATGGTTCGGCCGGATTCATTCGCGGTTCGAGACGCCGGCCAATTCGATCGCGTTCATGGCGGTCCTTGCCGCCGGCCTGGCGCTGAGCGGAAGCTTCGTCGCGCTCGCCGCGGTCAGCGTGCTGTCGCGCTTGTTCGTCTATGCGGTAACCATCGCCGCCCTTCCCAAGGCGCCGGAGCCGCCGCGGCTGAGCGCAATCGCCTGGATCAGCGGCGCTGCCGGAGTCGCCGTCTGCGCCTGGGCGGCAACGCAGGCCAGCGCCGAGGCCTGGACCACGCTTGGAGCGCTCGCCGCCGGCGGGGCAGTGCTTTATGCCTTGGCCTCAATCGCGCGAAGGCGGGCCGCATGAGAGCAATGGTTGTCGCAGCTTGTTTCCTGGCCAGCGCGCCGGCCGTCGCCGCGACACCCGAGGCAGAAAGCGCGGCGATCCTCGAGACGATCTTGCGGATGGAGGCGGCGTGGAACCGCGGCGATTTCCCCGGCTACATGGCCGGCTTCAAGAACCCCGAGGTGGTGTTCGTTTCCGGCGGCAAGTTCCAGGACGGCTGGCAAGGCACGCTCGACCATTACATCCGCGATTACGGCGGATCTCCGGAGCGGCGAGGTCAGCTGCGCTTCTCCGAAATGAAGGTCGATATCCTCGCTCCGGATGCTGCGATGCTGATCGGCCGCTATCGGCTGGTCCGCGGCAGCCGGGTCACCGAGGGCGTCAATACCCGCCTGTTTCGCAAGTTCGACGGCCGCTGGCTGATCACGATGAACCACGTCTCGGCCTATGACGTGACGGCTAGTTCGACCGCTCCAGAAGCTCGCTAAGATCGGCCTTCCAGAAGGCGGCCCAGGTGTGCGTTCCGTGCCCGCGGGTCGATTGCGATTCCTGGATCAGCCGGAAGCGGGCGGCCTTCATTCGCTTCATGGCGGCTTCGGGCACGGCGAGATTGCGCGGGTTGATGAAATCGTCGGCCGAATTGACCCACATCACCGGCGCTTCGATTGCCTCCAACTTCGGCCAGGGGTTGTAGTTCCGCGACGATTCGAACTGGTAGATCATGTCGTTCGCATCGAGCCTCGGCAGTGCGCTGGCGACACTTTCCCGGACGAAAGTCGCCGCCTTATCGCGGGTCGGATATTGCTCCTGGAGATGGAGCGGAGCTCCGCCCACCACGAGCAGAAGCGACTGCGCGGTCCGAAGGCCCTGCGCCGGCTGCGCGCCGTACTTGCCATGATTCCACGCCGGGTCGGCCTTGATCCCGTCGATCAGCAACTGCCGCCACATCCGGTTGAGGCCGGCGATCTCGATCGGCTGGCAGGCGAGCGGCATCAGCGCCTTCGCGAAGCCGGGATGGGTCTCACCCCAGACGAACGCGTGCATGCAGCCCATCGAGGTACCGAGGATCAGGCGCAGCTGGTTCACGCCAAGCCCTTCGACAAGCAGGCGGCGCTGGGCCTCGACCATGTCGTCATAATCATATTTCGGGAACGCCATCCGCATTCCGTCCGACGGCTTCGACGACTGGCCATGGCCGATATTGTCGGGAAGTATGATCCAGTAGCGAGTGATGTCGAGCGGCTGGCCGGGGCCGAACAGCTCGTCGGCGAATTGCGGCCTCAGGAACTGCGCGCCGGAGCCGCCGGTGCCGTGAAGCAGCATCACCGCATTGTCGATCTCGCCCGCCGAATTGCGGCTTGGCCTGCCCAAAGTGCGATAGTGGATCCTGAGCCGGGGATGCGCCTCGCCGGAGCGGAAGCGGAAGTCCTTCAGCACGACCTCGCCTTCGCGGACCGGCCAGGTCTTCGCCTCGGCGGAGACGGCGGCGGGCGCCTGCGCCGGAGCGGGCAGGGGCTGCGCGAGCAATGCGGCGAGGAACAGCAGCATCATCGTGACTCTTGGAGGTAGCGTTCGAGCGCGTCGAGGATCGGCAGCTGGCTTGGAAGCATCATTCGGCGGGCCTCGTCAAACGTCATCCATGCGGCGCGGTCGGCTTCGGGAAAGTGCTCGAGCTTACCGCTCTTCGGCGGCCATTCCATTTCAAAGTGCATGCTGGCCAGCCGGTCGGGATCGAAATCGCCCTCGGCGGCGAAAGCCTCGACGATCTTTCCGCCCGACTGTCTGATCCGGCCAAGGGGAAAGTAAGGGCCTTCGATCGGACTTCCGGTCTCTTCCTCGAACTCGCGAATGGCGGCGTCGGCCGGGCTTTCGCCGTCGCCGACCCCGCCTTTGGGGATCATCCACGCGCCGGCGTCCTTGTTCTTCCAGAACGGGCCGCCGGGATGGATGAGCAGGACTTCGGCTTCGCCGCTGCGCCGCCGGAACAGGAGGATCCCCGCGCTAAGCGGCGGCGGCACAGGCGAGGCGCCGGTCGGCGGCGAGCGTTTCCGCGATCCAGCCGCCGCCGAGCATCCGCGAACCGTCGTAGAAAACCGCCGCCTGGCCCGGAGCGACGCCATATTCGGGCCGCTCGAACGTTACCCAGCCATCATCCTCGATCTGCGCGGGAACCGCGGGGGCGAGCGAGCGGACCTTGACGCCGACCTCGCCCTGCGCCTCGCCGATCCAGTTCAGCTCCTCGACCCGCATCCGTTCGACGGCCAGAGCGCTTCGCGGGCCAACGACCAGCCGGCGAGAATCGGGCTCGATCCGCACGACGTAGAGCGGCTCGGGGCTTCCGCCGATGTCGATGCCGCGCCGCTGGCCGACGGTGAAATGCACGACTCCGCGGTGCTTGCCGAGGACGCGGCCGTCGAGGTCGACGATCTCGCCGGCGGCCTCGGTTCCGGGCCGCAGCCGCTTGACCAGCGACGCATAGTCGCCGTCGGGAACGAAGCAGATATCCTGGCTGTCCGGCTTGGACGCGACCGCGAGGCCGGTTTCGGCGGCCATCCGGCGCACTTCGCTCTTCGGCAGGTCGCCGAGCGGAAAGCGCAGGAACTCGAGCTGATCGGCGGTGGTGCCGTAGAGAAAATAGCTCTGGTCGCGTGTCACATCGGCGCCGCGGTGAAGCTCCGCCCGCCCGTTATTGATGATCCGGCGAACATAATGGCCGGTCGCGAGGCAATCGGCGCCAAGCTCGCGGGCGAAGGCGATCAGGTCGGTGAACTTCACGCCCTGGTTGCACAAGGCGCACGGAATCGGCGTCCGGCCCTGGGCATATTCGTCGACGAACCGGTCGATGACACCGGTCCGGAAGCGGCTTTCGTAGTCGAGGACATAATGGGCGATCCCGAGCCGATCGGCGACCCGGCTCGCATCGTAGATGTCCTGCCCAGCGCAGCACGAGCCGGTGCGTCGGACCGCTTCGCCATGGTCGTAGAGCTGGAGGGTCACTCCAATGACCTCGGCGCCCGTCTTCGCCGCGAGAGCGGCCGCGACGGAGCTGTCGACGCCGCCGGACATGGCGACGACGATCCGCGAGCCCTGAGGGCGTTCGAGGCCGAAATCCACGGTCATTATCGCAATGTGGTGGCTCTTTACCCGAAGTTCACTCCTCGCTGCTAGTCCGGTCCAAGGTGACAAGCAGGGGGCGCAGTGTCGCGTAACGAGGGCAAGATCGAAGGCGTGAGCGAGGCCGAGGCCGAAGTGGCCGACATTTTCGCGGCGCTTGCGAAGGAGGCGAATGGAACCGCAACTCGGCGGCAGGACGCGGTCACCCGCTACCTGTCGGCTAGCGAGGGGTGGCAGCAGGCGTCGGCAACACTCGGTGGAGCGTTTGCCGCAGAAAATGACGGGCCCAGGCCCACGAAGGACGAATGACCGGGAAATTAACCACCGGCCTTGAGAATATCTTCAACGCAGCGGCCTTAAGATAGGCACATTGGCAATTGACGAAGCAGGTTTGACGGAATGCTCGAGAATCAGAAAATCCGGCCAGCCCAGGTCATCGGCCCGCTCGGCGAGCCGTTGACTCTCGACTCGCTTCCGCCGCCCAACACGCATCGCTGGGTCGTCCGCCGCAAGGCGGAGGTCGTGGCCGCGGTTTCGGGCGGGCTGCTGAGCGTCGACGAAGCCTGCAAGCGCTATTCGCTGAGCCTCGAAGAGTTCACCAGCTGGCAGCGCGCCGTCGAGCGCAGCGGGATGCCGGGCCTCCGGGTGACCCGGATCAAGCATTATCGCGACGTCTACGAGCGCCAGCAGCGCTACTGATCGCTTCGTTACTTGGGTCGACCGACCCGCGAATTTCCGTGGATTACCTCCCCACGGCTTGGTCCCGAGGCTGGACAGAAGCCTACTAATCCGGAACAACAAGAGGGCATCGGGCGTCTTTTCGATGCTCAGGGCCGCCGAGTATGCGTGGCGGCCGCGAACAGGAGGGAACGCCACATGATCGGAATCATCGTCTGGCTTGTCGTCGGCGGAGTCGTTGGTTGGCTCGCCAGCCTGCTAATGCGCACCGACGCCCAGCAGGGAATCATCCTCAATATCGTCGTCGGCATCGTCGGCGCGTTCATTGCCGGGCTCATCATCGGCGGCGGCAGCATCAACCAGGACATCACGGTTGAAAGCTTCCTCTGGTCACTTCTCGGCGCGGTCGTTCTGCTCGCGATCGTCAACCTTATCCGCAGGGGCTCGGTCCGCTAGGCGCTCTGCAAATTCCAACGAGGGAGGCCGCGCGGGAAATCCTGCGCGGCCTTCTACTTATTGCAGCTCGAAGGCCATCGACAGGCTGACCTGGAGCTTTTGCTCGCCCGGCTCGATCTTCGTGTCCGCGGCCTGGGCCATTACCATCCCGCGCTCGGCCATCGGCATCGGCGGCGGTAGATACTGGCCGCCGCCTTCGCTGATCGAGATCACCCTGGCGACCCTTTTGCCGAGCGCCCGGGCATAAAGCTCGGCACGCGCCCGGCCGACCGCGACGGCATTGGCCCGGGCCTCGTCGAGCGCCGCTTGCGGCTGCTCGATCGTCATCGTCGGGCCGTTGATCTGGTTGGCGCCCTGGGCGACCAGAGCATCGAGGATCCGGCCGCTGTTGCGAATGTCACGGAAACGGATCGTGACCTGGTTCGAAGCACTGTACCCGACCAGCTGCGGCTGCTGGTTCTCCGGGTAGCGATACTCCGGGTTAAGGCTGATCGCGCTCGTATGGATATCGCGGTCGGCAGTCCCGGCCGCCTTGAGCGCCGCGATCACCCTCTCCATTCGCGCGGCATTGTCCTGAAGTGCTCCGCTGGCGGTGGTCGATCGCGTCGAAACCCCGGCGGAAATCAGCGCAAGGTTGGGAACGCGCGTGACTTCGCCGGTGGCGCTGATGTCGAGGCGCGTCCCGGCGATCGGCTGGGCGAGCTCGGTCTTCAGCTGGGCCGCCGCAGGCGCGAGCGGAAGAGCTGCCGAGATCATCAAGGCGGCGAGCAGTCGGTTCATGGGTCAATCCCTCGTTCAGTGCGGTTGCACCAAGGAATCACCCTTACGATATGGCTGCGCGGTGAACGAGATGTTGGTCAAGTTGTTAGAGCCGGCGGCGGCCTGCGATCAGGCGATAAAGCGCGAGGATGATGAACGCGCCGACGATGGCGGCGATGAAGCCGGCGCCTTCGTCGCGTTCGTACCAGCCGAACGACTGGCCCAGCCAGCCAGCGAGGAAAGCGCCAGCGATACCGAGCAGGATGGTGACGATGCAGCCGCCCGGATCGCGGCCCGGCATCAAGAGCTTGGCGATTGCTCCGGCAATCCCGCCAATGACAATCCACCACAGCCAGCTATACGATTCCAACATCCTGCTTCCCCTTTTTGCGCACCTGGTCCAAAGGGCCGGGCGCCTCGATTGATGCGCCAACGCGCCTTCGCTGATCAAGTGCCGCTGTTGGTCGAAAAATGCTGGCGAAGGCGCTTTACCAGGTCTCTGTTGCGGCGAGTGACTTATTCGCGTAATACAGCTGGGTTATCCCAGATCGCTTGCTGCGTGGACGTGACGAAAGAATGCTTGAAATGAACCGCGAAACGCCAATTCGAACCACTGATTCGGACACGCTTGCCGTGGTCGACGACAAGGCTCGCCGCCGCAAGCGTATTGCGATCATCGGCGCGGCGCTCGTCGCCCTCGTCGCGGTCGTGCTCGCCTTGATGATGACGGGGGGCGAAGAGGCGGCCCCGGCCGGCGGAGAGGAGGCGGGCGGCGGTCAGGTTCCGACCGTCACAGTCGTCGTCCCCGGACGCCAGACCGTCGCCAGGACCGTTACGGCGACCGGCACTTTGGCGGCTCGCGTCGACATGCCTGTCGGAGTCGCCGGCGAAGGCGGCATGGTGAGCTCCGTGCTGGTGCAGCCCGGGCAATGGGTAAGGGCGGGGCAGGCCTTGGCCGTCATCGAGCGTTCGGTTCAGGCCCGGCAGGCCCAGCAGCTTGCCGCCCAGGTGGAGGTAGCTCGCGCTGATGCCGCACTCGCCCAAAATGAGCTCGAGCGCGCCGAAGCCCTGGCCGGTCGCGGCTTTATCTCGAAGGCGGAAATCGATCGCAAGCGGGCTGCTCGCGACGCGGCGGCTGCCCGGGTGCGCGTCGCCCAGGCGAGCCTCGCCGAGTCCCGCGCCCGAATCGGCCGGCTCGACATCCGCTCACCGGCCGCCGGGCTCGTCCTCGAGCGCAACGTCGAACCTGGCCAGGTGGTCAGCGCCGGTTCCGGAGCGCTGTTCCGAGTGGCTGCCGGCGGCGCCATGGAGCTTCGCGCGCAGCTTAGCGAACCGGATTTCGTCGCGCTTCCGGTCGGCGTACCCGCGACCGTGACGCCGGTAGGATCGACGAACACTTTCGCCGGCACCGTCTGGCAGTTGTCACCGGTCGTAAACCAGCAGACCCGCCAGGGAATCGCGCGGATCGCGCTTCCTTACGACCCATCGCTCCGTCCCGGAGGTTTCGCTTCGGTTCAAATCGTCGCCGGGTCGCAGTCGGCGCCAGTGCTGCCTGAATCGGCCATCCTCAGCGATGAAAAGGGCAATTTCGTCTACGTAATCGACAAGGACAACCGGGCGCAGCGGCGGCCGGTGAAAACGGGCATGGTTACGCCCGCCGGAATCGCCGTCGTCGAAGGTCTGAGCGGCAACGAGATGATCGTGCTGCGGGCCGGCGGCTTCCTCAATCCGGGCGACAAGGTACGGCCGCATCGTCAGAAGCTCTAAGCAGGCCGAACTGGGACTAAAGATATGAATTTCAGAAACATCTCGGCCTGGTCGATCCGGAACCCGGTTCCGCCGATCGTGCTGTTTATCGGCCTGACGATCGCCGGCCTGGTCGCGTTCATGCGGATGGACGTGCAGGACAGCCCGGACATCGAGTTTCCGGTCGTTATCGCAACCATCAGCCAGCCCGGCGCGGCGCCGACCGAGATCGAAAACCAGATCACCCAGCTCGTCGAGTCGAGCGTCCGGACACTGCCCGGTGTCCGAAGCATCAGCTCGACCGCCAACGAAGGCTCCTCGACTACGGTCGTCGAGTTCGAAATCGGCACCGACGTCAACCAGTCGGTGAACGAGGTGAAGAACGCGATCGACCAGGTCCGCGGCGAATTGCCCGACGGCATCCTCGAGCCGTTCATCGAGAAGGAAACAACGTCGAGCCAGCCGATCGCCTATTATGCGGTCGCGGCGCCTGACATGACGATCGAGCAGCTGAGCTGGTTCGTCGATGATTCGGTCGCCAAGCGGCTGCTCTCGATCGAGGGCATGGCCCAGGTCGAGCGCAACGGCGGAGTCGATCGCGAGATTCGCGTCATCCTCGATCCGGCGCGCATGCAGTCGCTCGGAGTGACCGCAGCACAAGTTAACACTGCCCTTCGCCAGCTGAACATCAACGCCGCCGGCGGCCGCGCCGAGATCGCCGGCTCGCGCCAGTCGGTGCGGGTGCTCGGCAACGCCGCGGACGCTTATCAGCTCTCGCAGACGCAGATCCAACTCGGCGGCGGCCGCACGGTGCAGCTGGCTGACATAGCGTCCGTGAGCGACAGCTACGGCGAGCAAAGGCGGATCGGCAAGATCCGCGGTTCGCAGGTCGTAAACTTCTCGATTTCGCGCGCCAAGGGCGCCTCGGACGTGACAGTCTACGACGAGGCGATGAAGGAACTCGAGGAGATCGAGAAGGAAAACCCGGGGATCAAGTTCACGCAGCTGTTCACCAGCGTCGATTATACGAAACAGCAATATTCCAGTTCGATGCTGGCGATGATCGAAGGCGCGGTCCTCGCCGTGTTCGTCGTCTTCCTGTTCCTGCGCGACATCCGAGCGACGCTCATCTCGGCGATTGCAATTCCGTTGTCGGCAATTCCCGCCTTCTGGTTCATGGACCTGATGGGGATCACGCTCAATTCGCTGTCCCTGCTCGCGCTCGGGCTGGTCGCGGGCGTCCTCGTCGACGACGCGATCGTCGAGATCGAGAACATCGTCCGCCACAAGCGCATGGGCAAATCCGCCTATCAGGCCTCGATCGACGCCGCCGAC
>CAMPJH010000011.1 GCA_946886845.1 uncultured Sphingomonas sp.
CGCTCTACGGCGCGTCGAGCCAGGCGGGCACGATCCGGATCATCACCAACAAGCCGGACACCACCGCGCTCTACGGCCGGATCGACGGCGAGCTGAACACGGTCGCTCACGGCGGCATGGGCGGCGCCATCGAAGGCATGATCAACGTGCCGGTGGGCGACAATGTCGCGTTCCGCGGAGTCGCTTTCTATCGCCGCGACGCTGGCTTCATCGACAATGTTCCTGGCTCGATCACCTTTTGCGGCGACCCGGTCGTCGATCCGGTCAGCGGCGACACCGTCGGCTGCGTCCACAATGGCTTCAGCGTCAACAACGCCGCTCTGGTCGACGACAACATCAATACCCGCAAGACCTACGGCGGGCGGGCGGCGCTCAAGGTCGACCTCAACGAGAACTGGACCGTAACCCCGACGATCATGCACCAATATTCGAGCCTCGATGGCTTCTACGCCTACGACCCGACGCTCGGCGACCTCAACGTCCAGCGATTCAAGGACGAATATGCCAAGGACCAGTTCACCCAGGCGGCGCTGACGATCGAAGGCAAGATCGCCAACTTCGACCTGACCTACGCCGGCGCCTATCTCGACCGGCCGACCGAAGGCTTGGCGGACTACGTCGAGTACACAGAGGCGTACGACAATTATTACGAGAGCTATGGCGGCCTCGCCAACTACTTCTATTTCCAGGATTCCGCCGGCAACACGATCAACCCGCACCAGTACATTTACGGCGAAGAGCATTTCAAGAAGATGAGCCACGAGCTGCGGATCGCGACTCCGCAGGAGTGGCGGTTCCGGGCCCTGGTCGGCGCTTTCTACCAGCAGTCGAAGAACCACATCTATCAGGATTATCGGGTCGACGGCCTTGGGCCGCAGGTCTCGGTGAACGGTTGGCCGGGAACCGTCTGGCTGACGCTCCAGGACCGCAAGGACAAGGACTGGGCGTTGTTCGGGGAAGCTGAATTCGACATCACCCCGCAAGTCACGCTGATCGCTGGCGGGCGAGTGTTCAAATATGAAAACAGCCTGTTCGGCTTCGCCGGCTTCGGCAAGAACCCGGCCTTCACCGAAGACAATGGCTTCCCGCCGCCGCCCAACGCGGCCGGCGGCAGCTCGGGTGTCAGGCGCTGCCTGACCGTCAACGGCCTGCAGCTGATCGACGACGAGGATTCGCCGCTCGCGTCGGGCGGGGTCGAAGGCACGCCGTGCACCAACGTCGGCAACGTCGTTAACGGCGAGGCCGTTCCGCGGGTCAGCAAGGGAGACGGCTTCACCCACCGGCTGAGCGCCCGCTACAAGCCGAATGACGATTTGATGTTTTATGCGACCTGGTCGCGTGGCTTCCGGCCTGGCGGCATCAACCGCCAGCCGAATGCGCCGGCCTATGACCCGGATTATCTCACCAATTACGAAATCGGTTGGAAGACCTCGTTCGGTCCGCTGACCTGGAACGGCGCGATCTTTCACCAGGTGTGGAAGAAGTTCCAGTTCAGCTTCCTTGGCGAGAACAGCCTGACAGTGATCCAGAACGGCCGCGATGCCGAGATCAACGGTGTCGAGACCGACCTGTCCTACGTCGCCGGCGGGCTGACCACGAATGTGTCGGCCGCATATACCGACGCCAAGACCAAGGGGAACATCTGCAACTTCGCGTTAGGGAACGAGCAATGTAACGGGCTCGACGACCAGGGTGATCCGGACTTCATCGTTACTCCTTCCGGCACACGCCTGCCCATCACTCCGAAATTCAAGGTTGCCGCCAACGCGCGCTACGCCTGGCCGATCGGGCCGGGCAGGGCGCACGTACAGGGGACGGTCACCCACCGAAGCTCGGCGCCCACCGACCTCCGCCAGGACATCGGCGGCGGCCTGAACCCCAACGACTTCCTCGGTCGAATCCGCTCCTCGACGCTGGTCGACACGTTCATCGGCTACACCTGGGGCAATTACAGCGCCGAGCTGTTCGCGACCAACCTGTTCGACGAGCGCAATGACCTCGTCCGCTTCGTTGCCTGCAGCATCTGCACACAGACCAAGATCACTCCGGGGCGGCCGCGAACCTTCGGGATCCGGCTCGGCACCAGGTTCTAGAGTCACCAACGGGGGGAAGATAATATGGGCAACAAGCCTTTCACTTTCATCGCCGCGATCATCTTCGGGATCATGTGCCTGGCGCACATCCTGCGCCTGTTCGTGAAATTCCAGGTGTTGGTCGGAAACCACGAGCTGCCGATGTGGGGAAGCATCGTCGCGATCGGAATCACCGGGTTGCTGTCGTGGGGGCTGTTCAAGGAAGCCCGGCGCTAGCGCTCACACGTTGAAGCGGAACAGCAGGACGTCGCCGTCCTTGACCACATACTCCTTGCCTTCGCTTCGCATCTTTCCGGAATCACGGGCGCCGGCCTCGCCGTCGCAGGCGATGAAGTCGTCATAGGCGATGGTCTCGGCGCGGATGAAGCCGCGCTCGAAGTCGGTGTGGATCTCGCCGGCCGCCTCGGGCGCCTTGGCGCCCTCGCGCACCGTCCAGGCGCGCGCTTCCTTCGGCCCGACCGTGTAAAAGGTGATCAGGCCGAGCAGCGCGTAAGCGGCGTGGATCATCCGGTTGAGGCCGGTTTCCTCGAGCCCGAGGTCGGCGAGAAAAACCTGGCGCTCGTCTTCGGGGAGGGTTGCGATCTCCGCCTCGATCGCCGCCGAGATGACCACCGAGCCGGCGCCTTCCGCCTTGGCTTTGTCCGCGACCCGATCGGATAAAGCATTGCCCCTGGCGGCATCGGCTTCGTCGACGTTGCAGACGTAGAGCACCGGCTTGGCGGTCAGCAGCTGCGCCCGCAGAAGCGCCTTTTCCTCTTCCGCGTCCTTGGGCCGGGTCAGGCGCGCCGGCTTCGACGCCTTGAGCAGGTCGAGCGCCTGGCCGAGCACAGACGCCTCCACCCTGGCTTCCTTGTCACCCTGCTGCGCCTTCTTGACCATGTTGGGAACGCGGCGCTCGAGCGATTCGAGGTCGGCGAGCATCAGCTCGGTCTCGACCGTCTCGGCGTCGGCGATCGGATCGATCCGGCCTTCGACATGGGTGATGTCGCCGCCTTCGAAGCAGCGCAGGACATGGACGATGGCATCGACCTCGCGGATGTTGGCAAGGAACTGGTTGCCGAGACCCTCGCCCTTACTGGCGCCGCGGACCAGGCCGGCGATGTCGACGAACTCGATCTGGGTCTCGATTTCCTGCGCGGACTTGGCGACGGCGCGGAGCCGATCGAGGCGCGGATCGGGGACCGCGACCCGGCCGACGTTCGGCTCGATTGTGCAAAACGGATAGTTCGCCGCCTGCGCCGCGGCGGTTTCTGTCAGCGCATTGAAAAGCGTCGATTTGCCGACGTTCGGCAGGCCGACAATGCCGCAGCGAAAGCCCATTGGTTATCCTGAAAGCTCGGGGAACGCGCCGCCCTTAGCCGCAGCCCCCGCCAAGGGGAAGCGCAACCTCCACCGCGCATCGCCGTTAACCGGCCATGGCGAAAGCCGCGAAGTCCAAGCCGATCGTCCTGATCACCGGCGCGGCCGGCAATATCGGCCGGTCGCTGGCGCGAGCGTTGGCCAGCGACTATCGCGTGGTCGGGATCGACCGGCCTGGGCGCAAGGCCGACTTCCCACTGATCCATGCCGATCTGTCAAAGGACAAATCGGTAGCGGCGGCGTTCGCCAGATTCCGCAAAAAGTTCGGCGCTAAGATCGCCAGCGTCGTCCATCTCGCCGCCTATTTCGACTTCAGCGGCGAGGAGAACCCGCTTTACCAATCGATCAACGTCGAGGGCACTCGGCGACTGCTCAAGGCGCTGCAGGCGTTCGAGGTCGAGCAACTGGTCTATTCGGGAACAATGCTGGTGCATGCGCCCGGCAAGCCCGGCGAGCGGATTGACGAGAGCCAGCCAATCGCGCCCAAATGGGCCTATCCCAAGTCCAAGGCGGCGGCGGAAGAAGTGATCCGTGCCGAGCATGGCAAAATACCCTACGTGCTTCTGCACATCGCCGGCCTCTACGACGACGAAACCGCCGTGCCGACACTCGCCAACCAGATCGCTCGGATCTACGAGCTCGACCTCGAGAGCTACTTTTACCCGGGCTCGACTCGCGCCGGCCAGGCAATGGTCCATCGCGACGACTTGCTCGACGCGTTCAAGCGAACGATCGATCGACGGGACAAGATTCCTTCGGGCACGGTGATCCTGATCGGCGAGGAAGAGGCGCCCAGCTACGACGCTTTGCAGGACGAGATCGGCTATCTGATCCACGGTTCCGAACGATGGCCGACGCTTCGCCTGCCGAAGCCGGTCGCGGCGGCCGGAGCCTGGGTGCTGGAAAAGGCCGAGCCGATCGTGCCGGACGCGCTCGACCAGGGCGAGGAGCCGTTCGTCAAGCCGTTCATGGTTCGCATGGCGGACGACCATTACGAGCTCGACATCAGCCGCGCGCGCCAATTGCTCGGCTGGGAGCCGAAGCACCGGATCAAGGACGAGCTGCCGAAAATCATCGCGGCGCTGAAGCGCGACCCCAAGGGCTGGTACGAGAAGAACGGACTGACTCCGCCGGCGACCATCACCGAGGCGGCCGAGGAAGGAGTCAATCCGGAGCGGGTCCGAGCCGAGCATGAGGCGATGCTGGTCGACGAGCACAGCCGGTTCCGCTGGGCCCATTTCGCCAACATTTTCCTTGGCCTGTGGCTGGTCGCGCAGCCGCCCTTGATCCAGGTCGAGGAGCCGCCTCTGGCGTGGAGCGAGGTCGGGCTCGGGCTGGCGACGATCCTGTTCGCGTCGCTGTCGCTGTCGTGGCGGCTCGGCTGGGCGCGCTGGCTGACGGCCGGCGTCGGCGCGTTGGTTATGGCCGTCCCGTTCCTGTTCTGGACCGCGAACGGCGCGGCTTATCTGTCCGATACGCTGGTCGGCGGGCTGATCTTCGCCTTCGCGGTCGGTTCGCGGCCGGAGGTCGGGCCGACGCCATTGGCCGCGACCACCGGCCCGTACACGCCGCCGGGCTGGAGCTATAACCCATCGACCTGGTCGC
The DNA here is from genome assembly GCA_946886845.1 of uncultured Sphingomonas sp. The sequence continues at coordinate 5,058 of CAMPJH010000011.1, forward strand.
AGCGATTGCCGATCATCCTGCTCGCCGTTGTCGGCCTCGAGATCGCGCGCTATCTCGCCGCCTACCAGCTCGGTCATGTCGACGGCGTCTGGGAGCCGTTCTTCCAGGGCTCGGTCGCCGATCCGCGCAACGGCACCGAGGAAATCATCACCTCATATGTCGCCGAGGCCTGGCCGGTCTCCGACGCGGCGGTCGGCGGCTATACCTATGCGTTGGAGATCCTGACCGGGATCGTCGGCAGCCAGGCGCGCTGGCGGACCATGCCGTGGCTGGTGGTGCTGTTCGGGCTGATGATCGCCCCGCTCGGCGTCGTCTCGATCTGCTTTATCATCATCCAGCCGATCCTGCTCGGCACCTGGAGCACTTTGGCGCTGCTCGGGGCGGCGGCGATGCTGATCCAGATTCCCTACTCGCTCGACGAGCTGCTGGCGAGCGTCCAGTTCATTCGGCGGCGGGTGAGGACTGGGCGGAACTGGCTGCGGGTCCTGCTGTTCGGCGACACCGACAAGGGCGGCCCTGAGCGGCCGGCCGACGAATTCGCCGACGGACCAGTAGCGTTTCTTACCGACATGTGGAGCGGCGGGGTCAACCTCACGTGGAACCTCGCGCTCGCGACGGTGATCGGAGTGTGGCTGATGTTCACCCGTCTGACGCTCGGCGCCGACGGCGGCATGGCCAATGCCGACCATCTCATCGGAGCGTTGTCGCTGACGGTGATCTCGCTCGCCGCCGCCGAAGTCGCGCGGCCGCTGCGCTACCTCCTGGTTCCGCTCGGGGCGGCCCTGTTCGTGACGCCGTTCTTATACGAGGCGAGCACCGTCCAGCTGGCCGCCAGCTTCGCCGCCGGAGCGGCGCTGATCGCGCTCAGCATCCGTCGTGGCCCGATCCGCTGCCGCTACGGAAGCTGGCAACGCTGGATTCGGTAGCTTCCACTCCCTAGCTGCGGCTGATGGCAGACCTCTCGCAATTCCCCATCACCCGCCGCTGGCCGCCCAAGCACCCCGACCGGCTGCAGCTTTATTCGATCAATTCGCCCAACGGCGTCAAAGTGTCGATCATGCTCGAGGAAACCGGCCTGCCGTACGAGCCGCACCTGGTCGACATCGATGCCAACGAAAGCTGGACCGACGAATTCCTGTCGCTGAACCCGAACGGCAAGATTCCGGCGATCATCGACCCGGACGGTCCCGACGGGCGGCCGCTGGGGCTGGCCGAGTCCGGTGCGATCCTGCTCTATCTCGCCGACAAGACGGGCATGCTGCTGCCGGGCGGCGGCCAGCGTTATGAGACGATCCAGTGGGTGATGTGGCAGATGAGCCATGTCGGGCCGATGTTCGGGCAGGTCGGCTTCTTCCATAAGTTCAGCGGGCGGCACTGGGAGGACAAGCGGCCGCTGCAGCGCTTCGTCGAAGAGTCGAAGCGGCTGCTGCAAATACTCGACGACCGGCTCGCTGGCCGCGACTGGATCATGGGCGACTATTCGATCGCCGACATCGCCACCGGCGGCTGGGTCCGCAACCTGATCGACTTTTACGATGCGGCGGAGCTCGTCGAGTTCGACCGGTTCGATAATGTCGCCGCGTGGCTAGACCGCTGGATCGACCGGCCGGCGGTCCGGCGCGGGCTGAAGATTCCATCGAAGCCACCGAACTGATGATCAGGATCTGCTGCCGAGCGGCTAGGCCGCTTCAGCGGATAGAGCATTGTTGATCTCAAACGACGCGAGAAGCTCGCGAAGTCCGGCCTGACGTTCGGCGACGAGGTCGGCGAGCGTATAGCTGTCGAGCACGGCCATGAATGCGGCAAGAGCCTCATGCAAGGCTCCCGTCAGCGAGCAGGCGCGAGCGATGACGCAAGACGCGCAGTCGACCAGCTCGAACCCCCCTTCGGTGTGCCGAACGATTTCGCCGATGCCAATCTGCTCGGCAGGGCGCGCGAGCCGGACGCCGCCGGAGCGACCGCGTACCGCATCGAGATAGCCCTGTTTGCGCAGGTCGTGGACAACCTTCATCAGGTGATTGTGCGAGATTCGATAGGTGCGCGCCATCTCGCCGATCGACGCCAGCCGATCGGGCCGCGCGGCGAGATGCATGAGCACGCGCAACGCATAATCGGAGTAGCGGGTCAGCTTCACCGGCAGCGCCGATTAAGAAAGTTCATGGCCATACATGTATATGTATTGCATGTTTTATCGGATGTGAATAGATGTGCGTCATCTACATGATTTAGCGAGTCGGGTAGGGGTGGCACGATGCGGTACCAGGAACTCAAGAATTCCACGGCTTATGACATTGTCGATCCAGCGAAAGTCGAGGCTGCGGCAGCGGCCGAACGCGCGGGCGAAGCGAGGCCAAAACCGGCATCGGCTGTACCCGATATGCCCGCCGTTGCGGGCATTTTCATGGTCGCGGTCTATGCCGGCCTGATGGGCGCGTTCGCGCTGACGATGGCGGGCGACGGAGCGACCATATTCGCCATTTTTATCGGCGCATTTTACGTCTTCATGTTCGTCTCTGTTCCGGCAGTTTTCCTCGGCGTCGAGCAGGACGGCGCGAGGCGTCCCAGCCTGGCCGAGTTCCTCGAGAAAGGCATCGAGACGGCGACGGGGCCGATTAGCGGAACCGGCGCGCTCGTCCAGATGCTGATCGTTCCTTTCCTGCTCACGCTTGGTGTCATCGCGATGGGCATCACATACCTAGTCAGTTGACAGGACGGACATGCCGGAACAGCAGTTCGCGACAACGATCGACCGTGATGCCGGCCTAGGAGTCGCCGAGCCTCGGCCCCCAAAGCACTGGTGCATAAGCAATCAGGAACAGCAGGAGCGCGCCGCCCCACGCCAGGCCGGCGATTTCGATCCCGAGCCCGTAGTCGACAAATCCCAGCGAGGCGACGACCCGCAGCACCGCGCCGATCGTCACCAAGGCATAAACAACGACAGTCGCCGCGTTCGCTTTCAGCTCGCGCCCGGTGTGGCCGAGGCTTGCCCGCGTCATGACAGCCAGGATCATCGTCGCCATCGCGCCGGCGGTAAGCGCATGGATCGCGGCGCTCCTCGGCACGGCACCGATCAGGTACAGCCCGACCAACGCCAGGCCGATAGGTACCCACGCGTAGCCGATATGCAAAATCAAGACGACCGGATCGCGCCAAGTGCGCGCTCCGCGCCAACGAGCGAGCCGAACCGCCTGCAGGACCGCAGCGGCGATCAACAAGACGCCGATTGGCACACCTGCCGGTCCCGTGATCCAGGCGAGCAAGGCCAGCGCTGTTGCCCCAATGACCATCATGTCAAATCGCGTGGGTTGGGTCGGCAATCGCGCCGTAACCCCCCGCTTTGCCAGCCAATTCCGCATGAACGACGGCACGATCCGGCCGCCGATGAGCGAAATCAGGAGGACCACGATGGCGGTGGCAAACTGCCAACCGAGATCACTCGGAAGAATCCCCGCGATGGAACCATAGTCGAGCGCATCCGCCGTTCCGAACAAGAGGACCATGCCCACGATCGGCAGGTTTCGGTTGTTCGCCTCAAGAACCTCGCGCGCCGCGAGCAGCGCCAGCAGCAGGAAGAAGCCGATGTCGAGCGCCGCGGCTAGCCACAGACCCGATGACGCCGAGAAGAGCAACGACAGCCTCGCCGCTGCCCACAATGCGAACAGGCCGCCAAGCGGCCAGCCGGCAATCGGCAGACGCCCGGTCCAGTTCGGAATGGCAGTTAGCAAGAAGCCGGCGATCACGGCGCCAACGAAGCCGAACAGCATCTCGTGGCGGTGCCACGCCAGCGGATCTACCGCGCTCGGCAGAGTCAATTCGCCGGCGAGCGAACCAATCCAGAGTGCCAGCGCAATGACCGCCCATACCGTGCCTCCGAAGAAGAACGGGCGGAAGCCGCCGCGGAAGAAGGGGTGGGCAGCTGCGTTGCGTCGCCGGCGGAGCGCAAGCATCTCCTCGCCGCGCGTGACCGTGGTCGACTGGTTCTCAGACATCGTCGCGTCCTACCCACTCCTGAAGGCGGTTTGTAGCGTTCATTCGAGCGATAGGCGTAATGTCCGTCCAGCGGGACAAGGCTCCGAACCCGCGCTATGGATCAACGTTACCGGGCCACAACGAAAATTAGGGGGCACTACCAGATGACCAGCACGCGCAAGCTGTGGACGTGGCTAATCATTCTCCTGGTGGTTTCGTTCGGTGTCCTCCTGCTCGTCGGGCGCGACATCAGCTTCAAGATGCCGCCGATGCCCGAACGAGTCGTCGCGGCCAATGGGCAGACGATCTACACCCGCGCCGACATCCAGAAGGGTCGCCAGGTGTGGCAGTCGATGGGCGGCATGCAGCTGGGTTCGATCTGGGGTCACGGCGGTTATGTCGCCCCGGACTGGTCGGCAGACTGGCTACACAAGGAGTCGATCGCGATCCTCGACGGCTGGAGCCGGCGTGAACACGGCGGACTCACTTACGCGCAATTGACACCCGATCAGCAAGGCGAGCTCCAAGGCCGCCTGCGCACAATGATGCGCGCCAATACCTACGACCCGGAGACCCGCACGATCACGGTGCCTGTCGAGCGTGCCCAGGCGATTCTCGCCGTCTCGAGGCATTACGAGAGTCTGTTCGGGAACGACCCGGCAACAGCGACGCTTCGCGAAAATTACGCGATGAAGAATGATACGGTGCCCGACCCGGAGCACCGGCGGGCGCTTTCCGCTTTCTACTGGTGGACGGCGTGGGCAGCCACTACCGAGCGGCCGGGGCGGGAAATCACCTACACCAACAACTGGCCGAGCGAACCGCTGGTCGACAATCGCCCGCCGGCCTCGACATTCATCTGGTCGGCGTTCAGCGTCACCTTCCTGCTCGCCGGAATCGCGCTGCTCGGCCTGCACCATGCGGCCGCGCACGGCGGCCGCCGCGAAGAGCAGAACGAGCTGCCGAAGCGCGATCCGCTTCGCGGAATCACGATCACCCCGTCGATGAAGGCGACAGCGAAATATTTCTGGGTGCTTCTAGCGCTCTTCCTCGTCCAAATCCTGTTCGGCGCCATGAGCGCTCATTACCAGGTCGAGGGCCAGCTTGTGTATGGATACGAGATGGCGGAAATCCTGCCATATTCGATCACCCGAACGTGGCACACGCAGCTGGCCGTGCTGTGGATCGCAACCGCGTGGCTCGGCACCGGCCTCTACATGGCGCCTGCCGTTTCCGGTTACGAGCCGCCGTTCCAGCGGCTTGGAGTCAACGTCCTCTGGGTGTGCCTGCTGATCATCGTCGTTGGATCATTTGCCGGACAGTGGCTTGCGGTGATGCAGACGCTCGGGCTCGAGAACAATTTCTGGTTCGGCCATCAGGGCTGGGAATATGCGGATATGGGCCGCTTCTGGCAGTGGTTCCTGTTCCTCGGTCTGCTCATCTGGCTCGTCCTCGTGGGCCGGGCGCTGTGGCCGGCGCTCAAGGAGAAGAACGAGGCGCGTTCGATTACCGCCTTGTTTTTCCTTTCGGCGGTCGCAATCGGCCTGTTTTATGGGGCCGCGCTGCTGTGGAACGAGCACACGCACATCTCCATCGTCGAATATTGGCGCTGGTGGCTGGTGCACCTGTGGGTGGAAGGCTTCTTCGAGGTGTTCGCCACCTCTGTCATCGCCTTCCTGTTCACGAAGCTGGGCCTGATCCCGGTTAGAATTGCGACCGTTGCCGTGTTGTTCGCAACCATCATCTTCATGGCAGGCGGCGTTCTTGGAACGCTCCACCACCTGTATTTCGCCGGAACTTCGTCGGCGGTCCTGGCGCTAGGGGCCAGCTTCTCAGCGTTGGAGGTAGTGCCGCTCGCCTATATCGGGTTTGAGGCCTACGACCATTGGCGAATGAGCAGCGCAACGCCGTGGATGCAGCGCTACAAATGGCCGGTGATGTTCTTTCTCGCCGTTTCATTCTGGAACCTGGTCGGCGCCGGCCTCTTCGGCTTCCTCATCAACCCGCCGCTGTCGCTCTATTACATGCAAGGACTGAACCTGACTCCGCTGCACGGTCATACTGCGCTATTCGGCGTGTACGGAATGCTCGGGATCGGCCTCGTGCTGTTTTGCCTTCGCGGGATGAGGCCCGATCTCAAGTGGGACGAGCGCGTGCTCCGGATCAGCTTCTGGTGCTTCAACATCGGCCTGGCCATGATGGCGTTGTTCACCTTGCTCCCGCTCGGCACGCTTCAGCTGATGGCGGCGATCAACGAGGGCTATTGGTACGCGCGTTCCGAGCAGTTCATGCAGATGCCGATCGTCGAACTGCTGGTGTGGATGCGGGTGCCGGGAGATACCGTGTTCAGCATTGGGGCGCTGGCGCTCGTCTACTTCGTCGCTCGCCTGTGGATTTGGCCGCGGCGCGAACATGAACTGGCAGGCGGCACCCCCGACCTCGCGCGTCCGCCTTCGGGCGCCGCTGCAGCAGCCGAATAGAGTCGGTGGAAGAGTTCTATTTCGACATCCGCAGCGTTCACATCGGCTCCGCCCTTCTCAGCGGCTCGATCTTCGTCGTGCGGTCGCTGGCTTACAACATCTGGCGTGCGGGTTGGGCGATGGCGTTCACGCTCAGGACCGTCGTCTGGACTGTCGACACGACCCTCCTCACGGCGGCCTTCATGCTGATGACGATCACATCGCAAGTCCCATTCGCTGACGGATGGCTGACGGTGAAGGTGTTGCTTCTCGTCATTTATGTCGCGCTCGCCTGGACCGCGTTCAGGGCGTCATCGAAGACGAAACGTCTAGCGGCTACCGGAGCAGCTGCAACCATATTCGCAATGGTCTATTCGATTGCGCGGGCGCACCATCCGTTGGGGATCTTCGCGTAGCCGAGCGAATGGTACACGATTGGCGGGCGGCGGACGTCGCAGGTCTCTGCAGGAGCTGGGGGATGAAGAGAGTTTTCGCGCCGCGCTGGCCGTCCCGGTGGGCAATCGCCTTGATGCTGGGCTTCGTAGCCGCGCCGGTTTCCAGCGCTTCGGAGTCCAAGAAAGCAAAGCCGGTGACGATTCTCACCGAGCAATCGCACCGCACGGCGACGATCGGAGTCGGCACTCCGATCGAAATCAGACTCCAGTCGCAGCCTGGCACGGGTTTTTCCTGGATCGCGAGCAGCTCGACGGCGGCGGTGATTCCAATGGAACCCCTTCGCAGTTCCCGCGCCATGCCGGGAAGCGCGCAAATCCAGCGGTTTCGCTTTTCGGCCAAGCGCCGTGGAACGTATCGCCTGACCTTCTCCTATGATCAGCCCTGGCGGGCCGGCATCAAGGGGGCGCGCATCAAGAGCTTTACAATCATCGTGCGTTGATCAGGCGAAGTTGAAGCTGACGCTCAGCCGCTCGCCGCTGCCGCTGCCGGCAAGCACTTCGTGGCGGAGCCAGCTTTCCCACATCAGCAGCAGCCCCCGACTCGGGGGAACGGTGACGAAGGGACGAAGCTCCTCGGGCGCGTCCGGTCGGCGGGAAGGGGCCGCCATCATCAGCGGCAAGCGCGGGTCCTCGAAGCGGATCGCGCCGGAACCGGCCGGGACTTCGACGTAGAGCGTTCCGGACAGGATCGCGTGCGGGTGAATGTGTCCACTGTGATGCCCACTGCTTTTCAACAGATTGACCCACAGGCTGTCGAGTTTCGGTTTGCGCGGAAGGTCGAACGCACATTCGTTCGCGAATTTGGCGGCATGGCGGGTGAGGCCCTTGGCCAGAGCGGCAAAAGCCGGGTCGCGCGTGGTGAGATCGTTTAGGGAAGCGTAGCTGGTATAGCCCGGATAGCGATGCTCCCGGCTCCAGCGACGGCCAGCCTGATCGTCGGCGGCCAGCGATCGGATCGAGTGCGCCAGCCCGTCGAGCAGGTCCGGATCGATCGTTGATTCATAGAGCAGCGTCGGAAACAGTTTGCGGGTCAAGGGCTTTCGCTATTCTTTGTGAAGCCGCGGCTGTAAAGAATCGGCTGGAAAGGGGGAAGGTCGCTGCGCATGTCGGACGTGTTCATATCCTACGCGCGCTCGAATGAAGAGCAGGCAAAGCGGGTCGAACAGGCGCTGCGCGACCATGGCCATGCGGTGTGGCGCGATGCCGAGCTTCCCGCCCACCGTTCGTACGCGGAAGTCATCGAGGAACGGCTGCGGTCGGCCAAGGCCGTCGTCGTGCTGTGGTCGGCAGAAGCGGCCAAATCGCAATGGGTTCGGGCGGAGGCGGACGCCGCACGCGAGCTCGGGACGCTCATCCAGGCAAGGCTCGATGCGACGATGCCGCCGATTCCGTTCAACCAGATCCAGTGCGCCGACCTGATAGACTGGGACAGCGATCCCGATCACTCCGGCTGGCACAAACTAAAGGCCAGCGTTGCCGCGCTTGCCGGGGGACCGGAAGCGTCCGCGCCGTCATCGGCGCTTCGGCGTCAAAAGACATCGGTTTGCGTGCTGCCGTTCCAGAATATGAGCGGCGATCCGGAGCAGGAATATTTCAGCGACGGCATCAGCGAGGACATCACGACCGACCTGTCGCATGTATCGGCGCTCGAGGTGATCGCGCGAAACACCGCTTTCACCTTCAAGAACCAATCGGTCGATGTTTGCGACGTGGCGCGCAAGCTCGGCGTCAGCCACGTGCTTGAAGGCAGCGTTCGCAAGGCGGGCAACAAGGTGCGGATCACGGCGCAGCTGATCGACGGTGGCAGCGGCGGCCATGTCTGGGCCGAGCGCTACGACCGCGACCTCGACGATATCTTTGCAATCCAGGATGAAATCTCAAAGGCGATCGTTGCGGCGCTCAGGGTTAAGCTGCTGCCAGAAGAGAAGGAGGCGATCGGGGATCGCTGCACCTGCAGCGCCGAGGCCTACAATCTCTATCTCATGGCCCGGAACTATTGGGTCACGGGCAATCACGGCGACGCCCGGCGAGAAGAGCGGGTGATGCGGATTTGCAAGCGGGCCGTTGAAATCGACCCGAGTTACGCGCAAGCTTGGGCGCTTCTCGCGATCGCCCAGTCAAGCTTGCGCTACGGTTTCGGGCAGCAAGTGGACGACGGGGTTGCGGCTGCCCACACCGCGCTTTCCCTCGACCCGACCATCGCCGAGGCGCACTGCCCGATGGCGAGGCGGCTCCAGGAGAAGGGCCGCTATGCGGAGGCTGATGCGGAAATCGGAAAGGCTGTCCGGCTCAATCCCGACTCGTGGGAAGTGAACAAGGAAGCGGCTCGGCTGTGCATGCTGCAACGCCGATTTCCAGAGGCGACGCGGCATTACGAAAAAGCGGTCGAGGTCATGGAGCATGACTTTCACGCATGGGCGCTTTTGATCAGCTGTTACCAGGCGGTCGGCAATCCCGAAGGCGTGAAGCATGCTGCACAGATGATGGTGACCCAGGCGGAGAAGGCCGTTGCCGAAGACCCAAGCAACGGATCGGCGCTCGGAATTGGCGCCGGCGGGCTAGCCGCCCTCGGGGAAGTGGATCGCGCCAAGGAATGGATCGAGCGGGCGATGCTGGTCGACCCCGACAACCTCAACATGCGCTACAATTTCGCCTGTGTCCTCGCCGCTCACCTGAATGACAAGGAGGGCGCTCTCAGGCTGCTGGAGAGGAATTTCGCCCAAGCCAAAGGATACCAGATTTTGTTGGCGGAGGCGGATCCGGATTTCGACGATATTCGAGACGACCCGCGCTTTCAGAAGATGCTCGCCGATGCAAAGAAGCGGCTCGAACTCGACGGGGCCGTGCCGCCGCCGCCTACTCCTGCTGCATCCTGAGCGCGACTTCGCTCATGAACCGGGCGTCGTCGCCGTCGGCGAGCCATTGCGCCTCGTCGGCGATGGCGGCGAGCAAGTCCGACAGCGGCTCCATCTCGGCCTTCGAATAATTGCCGAGGACGTGCGGCGTCACCAGATGCTTCTGTCCCGGCCCCGGGTGGCCGATGCCGATCCGGACTCGGCGGAACTCGGAGCCCAGGTGAGCGTCGATCGAGCGCAGGCCGTTGTGGCCGGCCGTCCCCCCGCCGACCTTCACCTTGACCTTCATCGACGCGAGATCGAGCTCATCGTGGAAGACGGTGAGAGAGTCGAGATCGAGCTTGTAGAACCTCAGCGCCTGGGCGACCGCTTCGCCGCTGTCGTTCATGAAAGTCTGCGGCTTCACCAGCAGCACGCGGTTGCGGCCGACGCGCCCTTCCGCAACCAGGCTCCGGAATTTCTTCGTCCAGGGCGAAAAGCCGTCCACTTCGGCGATGGCGTCTGCCGCCATGAAGCCGACATTGTGACGCTGAAGCGCATATCGCGCTCCCGGATTGCCGAGCCCCGCCCAGATCTGCATCGCCGCTCCCTAGCGCGCGCGGCCCACAAAAAGAAACCGCCCGTCCTTTCGAACGAGCGGTTCCCGGTTTTCGGCGCGGCGAAGAATTACTCCTTGTCGCCGCTCTCGCTCTCGCCTTCGGCAGCGCCTTCGCCCTCGGCTTCTTCGCCTTCCTCAAGCGTTGGCACCTCATCGGCAGCAGCCTCGGCAGCCGCGGCAGCTTCGTCCGCTTCCGCCTTCATCGCCGACGGAGCGACGACGGTGGCGACCGTGAAGTCGCGGTCGTCGATCGCCGACTTCGACCCTTCGGGCAGGCTGACCTGCGAGATGTGGATGGCGTCGCCGATATCGAGCCCGGCAAGCGAAATGGTGATCTGGTCGGGGATCCGCGCGGCATCGCAGATCAGCTCGAGATCGTGGCGAACGACGTTGAGAACGCCGCCGCGCTTAAGGCCGGGAGACTCTTCCTCGTCGACGAAGTTGACCGGCACGTTGACGTTGACCTGGGCGTGCTCGCCGATGCGCAGGAAGTCGACGTGGATCGGCCGGCTGGTGACCGGGTGGAACTGCACGTCCTTGGGAAGCGTGCGGTTCGGCTTGCCGCCGACGTCGACCATCACCACCGTGTTCATGAAGTGCCCGTTCGACATCGTCTTGACGAGGAGCTTCTCCTCCAGATGAATCGATAGCGGCTCTTGCTTTTCGCCGTAGATCACGGCGGGTACCCGTCCTTCGCGACGCAGTGCACGAGAGGCTCCCTTGCCAGCTCGTTGGCGCGCTTCAGCGGGCAGCGTCAGCTGTTCGCTCATTCGCTTGTTCTCCAACTAATATTGCCCCGCCACGCCTCCAGGGATGACCATGGCTTGGGGAGGGCGCGCCTATAGGGAAGGGCGCGCTTGTTGGCAAATCTCACTCGACCCGGGCCGAAGCGATGCCGCGCTTCTCCAGCAGCGAGCGGACATTGTCAGGCCCGGAGAGGTGCCCGGCGCCGACGGCAATGAAGACGGTTCCGGGCGAATCCAGCCGGGTGTCGATCCATTCGGCCCAGGTCGCGTTCCGCTTTGTGAACATCAGGTCGTACAGGCCTTTGTCGGCCATCGCCGGATCGTTCATCAGCTCGACCAGCTTGTCGACGTCCCCCGCCGACCAGGCGGCGAGCATGCTGCCGAGCATCTCGTTGGTGTCGCCAAGCGTGTCGAGCGTGTCGCCGAGAAGCTCGATCTGCTGCGCCTCGGGCATCTGGTCGAACAGCTTGAACTGAAACTCAAGCCCCTCGAGCTCGCCGATCGGCATGCCGCTCTTCCGGGCCGCGGCGGTCAGGATTTTCTCGGGCCCGTGCTCGGGATTGAGCCCGATCGACTGGGCTTTCAGGGCGACCACGGTCATGCTTGCGAACCACGGCTCGAAAGGATCGAAGGCTGTGGGGGGAGCGCCGAGGCTCGCCAGCGCCTCCGCCAGCTTCTTCGCATTCGCGGCGGAAAGCTTGCTGGTCAGCGTCTTGCCAGACGAATCGACCGCGAACTTGGCAATCAGCGGCTGAAACGCGGCCGGGTCGTCGGGAAGGTTCGCCTCGAGCACCAGCTCCTTGCTGGCGTCGAACGCCGTGCGCACCTCGTCGTTGAACCAGTCGCGCTTGCCGTCGAGCATGTGGAACGTGCCGAACAGATAGATGGTCGTGTCGTCATCCCTGACGACCCACAGCGCCGGATCGGCGTCGGGGAGCGGTGCCGGAGAAATGGTAACGGGTGACGGGGCCTTTGCCGGTTGCTGCGCGAATGCTGCGCACGGCACGATCGCAAGCCAGGCGCCGAGCAGGAATGTCTTCATTTCTAAAACCTCGTTGCGCCGGGCACACCCGTGGCGTCCCGGCCTTGTTCGATCGAATAGCGGAAAAAACGGTCAGTTGATGCGCGCGGACTTCACCCCAAGCGTCGCCAGCTTGCTCTGAACGCTGTCGGGCCCGCTGAGGTGGCCGGCGCCGACCGCGACGAAAACGGTCCCGGGCTGCTTCATTCGATCGGCGATCCAGTGCGCCCAGCGAGCGTTCCGTTCGACGAACATCTTGTTGTAGGTCTGCGGCGATTGCGCCTGCATCTGGCGGAGCATCGGCGCGAACGTGGCGAGGTCGCCGCGGCTCCACGCGGCCTGAAGCTGGGACAGAACGTCGCCCAACGCCTTGGCGGTGCGCGGGTCCTGGACATCCGGCTGCGGCGAGGCTGGAAGCGAGCTGAACATGTCGAGCTGAAACTCGAAGCTCTCGAGCCCGCCGACCGGCTTGCCGGTCTCATCGGCAAAATCGCGAAGCACGGCGTCGGCGCCATTGTCGGTCGACAGGCCGTTGGCGCGCCCGGCGTTCATCACCTGCTTGGTGGTGGCCAGGAACGACGAGGGAGCGAGCTCGGCGACCCGGCCCGATGCCGGCGATTTCTTGATCGGTGACAGGTTGCCGGCGCCAAGACGGCGCGGAGCGCCGGCCGGCTTGGGAACGAGGGTCTCGAGCACCAACTGGTCGGAGGCGGTAAACGCGGTCCTTACCGACCGGTCATACCAGTTCAGCTTGCCGTCGAGCGCGTGGAAGGTGCCGAACAGATAGATGATGGTGTCGTTGTCGTTGACGACCCACAAGGCGGGGCGGGGCTGGGCTTGCGCCTGCACCGGCGATGCGGTGGGAACCGGCGTCGCCGCCATCGAAGCTCCCAGCAGAATGTTCAAAATTGGCATGCGCCGCCTCCGATCCCAAAAAATCGGTGCGAACGCCCTCCGGTTGCCTGAGTTCGGGACCGCGTCACGGGCGCATTTGCGCCTCGGCGCGGATCACCGCAGCCAGTTCACCGGTGGTTCGTGGCCCCCGCCCGATACCGCAAGGACTATGGTCACTGAGACGTTAACAAATGTCTAGAAAAAAACAAAAAAAGTGAAGATTTCTCGCCGAGCTGCAGCGTTTTAGCGACGGGTGAACGCTATTGGACCCGTCGGATCCGATAGCCCTGCCGTTGAAGCAGCGTCTGGACGGATTCGGGCCCCGCCAGATGGCCGGCTCCGACCGCGACCATGACCGTCCCCGGCGTCGCCAGC
>CAMPJH010000012.1 GCA_946886845.1 uncultured Sphingomonas sp.
GCCTCAAATTGTTCCTCGGCGCGTTCCGCAACCATTGCGGCTTCCACGAGGACGTGACCGTCGGAATCGGCCAGCGGCTGGCGCAGGAGATGGAGCCCGAATGGCTGCGGATCGGCGGCTATTGGTACCCGCGCGGCGGCATGCCGATCGACGTCTTCTGGCAGACTGGCCCGCCGCCCGAGGGGCTATGGATACCCGACCAGGGCGTGCCGCCGTACCGGGGGCGCGGCTGATCTATCGCGGCGCGGCCTGTGTCGGCATCTCCGGATCCAGTGGCCCGAGCGCGACCGCTGCGCGGCGGCGGGTCCAGCCGTAGAGCCAGACCGTCAGTCCGACGAACAGCAGGATTCCGACAGGTGCAGCCCAGCTTGCCTCCTCGGTGATCGCCAGCACGTCAGGATTGTCGGAACCCGCGACGAGCCCTGCGAAAACGACGTTGAACAGGCTGTCGCCGACGATCAGGCCGGTCGCGCTGAGGACTCCAAGGCGCTCGGCGAAGCCGGGGTCGGCCTGGCGGGCTGCCCAGCGGTTGTAGAAATAGCCGATCACCGCGCCGACGACGATCAGCGCCGTCACCCCGACCGGCAAATAGATGCCCATGCCGACGCCGAGCGGTGGCAGCGCCCAGTCCCGCTTGCGGCCGCGCAGCAGCTCATCGACGACAACGGCGGCAACGCCGATGACCGCGCCGAGGCCGATCAGGTCCCAATCGAGATTATGGCCAAGCACGCCTTGGGCAATCGCGGAGATCAGCGCCGCCTGCGGCGCTGCGAGCGCGTCTGGCCCGGCGCCCGGAGCGCCGACGAAGCCGAAGCTCTGGTTGAGCATGTTGAGGATCGGCGGGATGACGACCGCGCCGAAGATTACGCCGAGAACCAGCGAGAATTGCTGCCGCCACGGAGTCGCGCCGACCAGCTGGCCGGTCTTGAGGTCCTGGAGATTATCGTTGGAGATGGTGGCGACGCCGAACACCACCGCTGTAACGAACAGTGCAAAAGCTACGAGGGCCTGGGTCGAGTCGGCGCCTGCTCCTGGAAACAGCAGCGACAGGATGATCGCGATTCCGACGACGGACAGAATTCCGACTCCGGATATCGGGCTGTTCGAGGCGCCGATCAGGCCCGCCATGTAGCCGCACACGGCGGCGATGATGACGCCCATGACGAGCACGTAGGCGATGCTGAGGCCGAGCGTTGCGACCGGGTCGGAGGCGATCGGCTCGGCGGTTGCAAAAGCGGTGAGCAGCAGCCCGATCGGGATCATCGACAGGATGATAACCGCACCAACGATGGTGATCGGAATGTCGCGTTCGGTCAGGGCGACGCTCTCTCCGCCGCCAATCCGGCGGGCGCGGGCGGAGCCGAGCGCCGCCACGATTCCCCTGGCGATCGGGCCGATGACCTTGAGCAAGGTCCAGACCGCGGCGATTCCGATCGCTCCCGCGCCGACGAACCGGACCTTGTCACGGAACATGGTTCCGACGAAGTCGGCGAGCTCGGTTCCGGCCGGCGGCCCGACGACTGTGAAATAGGGCAGCAGGACGATGTAGCCGATGATGATTCCGGCGAGCATCGCCAGGCCGACGCTGAGGCCGACGAGATGGCCGACGCCGATGTAGGCAAACGACATGAAGCTCGACAGCGTCGTCGCGCCCGCCCCGATCTTGAACGTGCCGGCAACCTGCTCGGCGACCAGCCTCAGCTTGCCGAGCAGCGGATAGGCGGCCGACATCAGCGAGGCGAGGATCATCGCCTTGAGGCCCCGCCGGTTTTCCTCGGCTCCGCCGACTCCGGCGCCGACCTTCAGGACTTCGGCCGCGGCGACGCCTTCGGGATAAGGCAGGTCGCTGCCGGTCACCAGCGCGCGGCGAAGCGGCACCGAATACATGACTCCGAGGATTCCGCCGATCGCGATCAGCGCGACCGACAACCAGTAGGGAAAGCCGGTCCACCAGCCGACGATGACCAGGCCGGGAAGGACGAACACGATCGCCGACAGCGTCCCCGCCGACGAGGCGATCGTCTGAACGATGTTATTCTCCTGGATCGTCGAGCCGGTGAAGAACCGAAGCACCGCCATCGAGATCACCGCCGCCGGGATCGACGTCGCGAAGGTCAGGCCGGCGCGAAGCCCGAGATAGACGTTGGCGGCGGTGAACAGCACCGTAATCAGAGCGCCGAGGACGATCCCGCGAATGGTGAGCTCCCTGACTCCGGCCGGGCGGATCAGGGGCGCGTCGGTTGCAGTCGCCATCCAGTCTCTCTCTTTTTATCCGTGAATCAGTGTTTGCCGGTGCTTCGCTCGGGCGTCGGCACCGGGCTGGAATGCCGGCGGACCACTTGCCAGCGTCCGTCCTCGCACACCCAGACATCCGTCAGAAGCACGCAATCCTCGATCGGCCGGCCAAGGTAGGTAACCCGCCACCGAGCCTCGACAGTTCCGACCATCACATTCTCGAACACGGCAGCGTCCTGGACGTCGAGATCGATGCTGATCAGCTCGCGCTTCTGGATGGCTTCGAGCCATTCCTCGCGCGACAGCATGAAAGCGCCGCTCGCCCGGGTGCCGATCAGCGTGAAGCGGGGATGGATCAACGATCGCAGGCGGTCGATGTCGCCCGCGCACAAGGCATCGCGCCACTCGCGTTCCACCGAATCGATGAGGTCGCAATTGCTGTCTTTCACGGCTCGGCCCGCTTGAAGGTGATCCGGGTGTCATAACGATGCATGACGAAAGATGCGCCGTCCAAAGTCAGCTCCTGGCCCTGAAATGCAGCCTTGCCCATGTCATTCGGCTCAAGCTTGAAAACGAGGCGGTGACCGCGATCCGGGCTGAGCTTCACCGGATCGCCGCCCGTAGCGTAAATCGGCAGCAGCAACTTGACCGCGGTTGCCCGCCGCCCGCTGGGGATCGGCACCCGCCCCTCGTCTTGCGTCGACAGCAAAACCGGTTCGTCCGTTCCCTCGAGGGTCAGCTCGACGTTGAGCGGGCTCCAGCTGAAATTCGGACTGTCGATGGCGACGAAGAGCTGACCCGCGAGAGCGGCGTCGTCACGCACGAGCGCGAAGGCCGGTTCTTTCGGGGCGGGGTTGGTGGTCAGCCGGACCGTCGTTCCGTCGAACGTCCAATCGCCCTCGGCTCCTTCCGAAACCGCGCCATAATCGAGCTGATAGCGAAAGTGCCCGCCGGGCTGCAGCTCGAGGGCGGCCGCCACCTCCATCTGGTTTGAGACGTAGAGGCCGGCGACATCGGTCGGCTGCTGAGCAGCGGCCAGCACCCAGGCGGTCGCGGCGATGATCACCGGCCGCGCCCGTCAGGCGTACCCCAAATGGGTCCGGTTGAGGAAGCTGCCTTCGCCACCGCGACACAGTTGCGAAACTGTACGCGTCGCGCAAGCGCTAGATGTGCGCGGACCTAGCCGCCGGTGATGTCGATCCCGACGAAGGCCTCGGGTGAATTGCCCCGCTTGATCAGCATCAGGACGCTGTTCCGTCCCGCCCGGCGCGCCGCTTCTACCGCGGCGAGGACTTGGGCCGGAGTCGTCACCGGCTGCCGGTTGACCGACAGGATGACGTCGCCGCGCTGCAATCCCTTGTCGGCGGCATCGCTTGCCGGGTTGACCGCGGTGATGACCACACCGCTGGTCCCGGCCGGAAGGTTGAGCGCCCGCGCGATCTGCGGAGTGACCGGCTGCAGCGACAGGCCAAGCGCCTGGCTGGAGGGCAGGGTCGTACCGCTGTCCGGTGGAGTTCCTTCATCGCCCTGGCCGAGCTGGCGGGTGAGCTCTTCTTCGGTCGGCCGCTGCTCGACGGTCACCTGGACGGTCATTCGCCGGCCGCCGCGGATGATTTCCACCGGAATGCGCGAGCCGACGCGGGTGTTGGCGACGAGGTAAGAGACGGTCTCGTCCGGAGTGACGGCCTTGCCGCCGACCGAGAGAATGACGTCGCCCTGCTGGATTCCAGCCTTGGCCGCGGGCGTCCCGGGCTGGACCGTCCGAACGATCTCGCCGCGATCCTTGGGCAAGCCGAGCGATCCGGCAATGTCCTCGTCGACCGGCTGCAGGCCGACACCGAGATAGCCGCGCGACGGCCGCTCACCGCGGCGCAGCGCGTCGATCACGGGCTTTGCAAGCTCGGCCGGAATGGCAAGGCCGATGCCGACGTTGGTCCCGGTCGGCGAGATCAGCGCCGTGTTGATTCCGATGACGTTGCCGCCCAAGTCGAACATCGGGCCGCCGCTATTGCCCATGTTGATGGCAGCGTCGGTCTGGATGTAACGGTCGTAGGCGCCGGCGCCGGTAATCCCGCGGTGAAGCGCGGAGATGATCCCGGCCGTGACCGTGCCGCCCAGTCCGTAGGGGTTGCCGATCGCCAGGATCCAGTCGCCGACCCGGGCATGGGTGCTGTCGCCCCAATTGACGTAGGGCAGGTTGGTGGCGTCGATCTTGAGCAGAGCGAGGTCGGCGAGCTGGTCGCGGCCGATGATCCGCGCCGTATATTCCTTGCGGTCGGTGAGTGTCACCGTGACAGTGTCGACGGTGCCGCTGCCGTTGGCGCCCTGGATCAAATGGTTGTTGGTGACGATGTAGCCGTCAGGCGAGATGATGAACCCGGAGCCGAGCGAGCCGGATTCCCGAGTCCTGGGACCGCCCTGTTCGGGAACCGGCGCCCCGAACTGCCGAAACAGCTCCTCGAGCGGATCGACCTGCTGGCGAACCGCGACCCGCTGCTTGGTCGAAATGTTGACCACCGCCGGCTGCAGCCGAGCGGACAGGTCGGCGAAGGACATCGGCGCACCCGAAGGCGCCAGGGCGGCAGGTGCGTTCTGCGCGGTCTGCGCCCCGACGGGGCCGGCCACGATGGAGAACGCCGTTCCACCCAATAACAAGGCCGTCGCGACCCCATAGGCATAGCGCACTTTTCCGGACTCCTTCGATTTCATCTTCATACCCTGGTCTGGAATCTTCACCGCTGAATCAGGTTTGCAGAGTGAACGCAATTTGAACCGGTTAACGCCCCGGTTCTGTGAACGCCCTCAGATAGTCGTTCTGCGGCGAAAGGATAACGGTGCTTCCGGCCGGACGCTCCGTACCGTCACCCAAAAAGGTCGTCCGATAAGACTGCATCGCCCGATAAAAGTCGTAGAAGCCCGCGTCCTTGCCGAAGCTGGCGGCGTAGGTCTTGGCGGCGTCGGCATCGGCATCGGCACGGATGATCTGGGCGCGCTTGGCGCCTTCCGCGCGGATCGAGCGTGCTTCCTGCTCGCGCGCGGTGCGCATCCGTTCGAATGCCGATTCCAGCGGAGTTCCGTCGGGCAACTCCGCTTTCTTGATGCGGACATCGATGATCTCGGCGCCATATTGGTGGGCGACGCGGTTCAGCCCGTTGCGGACATTCTCCATAACCCCGCGCCGCTCCGGCGACAGCAGCGCCGCGAACGGCACCTGGCCGAGCTCGTTGCGAACCGCCGAACCGAGGATCGGCCGAAGCGAATCCCGAAGCCGCTCCTCGGAGCGGGTGGTAATGTACATCCGCAGCGGATCGACGATCCGGTAGCGAGCGAAGGCATCGACCTCGAGCCGCCGCTGGTCGGTCGACAGAACCGGCTGGCGATCCATGTCGACGTCGAGCATGCGTTTATCGATCCACACTACGCTCTCGATAAACGGGATTCGCCATGCAAGTCCGGCCCGTTTGTAGATTCGCTCGACGTTGCCGAAGCGGACGACGACAGCCTGCTTGGTTTCCGGGATCACCGGGAAGCTGGCGATTAGCAGAAACAATAGCGCCAGGGCGGCGATTCCGGCGGCGATCGGGTGGCGGCGAATGAAGCCGATCATTGCGCGGCCCCCGACTGCGGTTGGGCCTGCTGCTGGCGCCTCTGGACTTCCGGCAGCGCCAGATAGGGAGTGACGCCCGGCGCCTCGACGATCGTCTTGTCGACCTTGGAAAGGATTTCTTCCATTGTTTCATAATACATTCGGCGACGGGTGACCTCGGGGGCGAGCCTGTACTGCTCGTAGATCCGGTCGAACGCCGTCGCCTCGCCTTGTGCCTTCTGCCTGAGCTGCTGCGCATAGGCGTTGGCGGCATTGATGTAGCGCTGCGCGTCTTGCTGCGCGGCGGAGACGTCCTTGAACGCATCGTTCACGGACTGCGGAGGATCGGCTTCCTTGATTGCGACGCCCTGGATCCGAACGCCAGCCTGGTAAGAGTCGAGGATTCGCTGCATCGTCTGGGCGACCTCGGCCTCGATTTCGCTGCGGCGATCGCCGATCGCATCGTCAAGGCTGACCCCGCTGACGACGGCGCGCATCGCACTTTCCGCGACCTGTCGGATGGTCTCGTCAGGCCGTGCGATTTCAAAAAGATATTGCTCGGGGTCGCGGATGTTCCAGCGGACCGAATAAGCGATGTCGATGATGTTCTGATCGCCGGTCAGCATCAGGTCCTCGCTGGTCGTCGAGCCGAGGTCGACGGTGCGGATGTTTTCGACATCGATCTTCTGAACCCGGTCGATCGGGGAGGGGAGCGTGATTCCGACACCCGGATCTAGCGTGCTGAGGTAGCGCCCGAAACGGGTGACGACTCCGCGCTCCTCAGGAGCGATAATGTGGAAGCTGGTGAACAACAGCCACAGGGTGACGATGCCGATCGCCGCCCACAGGAAGATCGACGCGCTTGGAAGGCCCCGGAAGCCGCCGCCACCGCCGCCGCCCCAGCGGGCGCGGCTCTTGCGCAGGAAATCATCGAGCGAGCTGATGTTGGCTCCGGCCGGCTGGGACGCACCCTTCCTGCCCTTCGGCGTATCGCCCCACGGCCCGCGCGCCGGCTCCGCCGGCTCGTCGCCGGACCCCTTGGGGCCCCACGGGCCCTTGCTGTCGGTGAAGAGGCCGCGAGCGCGTCCTCCCAGCCCCGAAAAAATGCTCATGCCATTATGTATAGGAAGGCTCCCAGGCGAAAAACAGTGGCAAGCCGCCGATCAGCGCCTATCTCGCGCGACGAATGGCCGAAACCGCCGATCCGCTGAGCACGCTCGACGCGCTGCCCAATGCCGGGCGAATCCGCTCGCGGAGGCTTGCTGGCGGGGTTGCGACGATCGTCGCCGATGCGACCGGGCTTTCGGCAGCGGAGCGATCGGCGCTCGAACGGCAACTCCAGGCGGCCGCCACGGCGCTTCCCGAAGTCAGCGAAGCGCGGGTTGCGCTGACTGCCAGCCAGCCGGCGCGCAAGCTGATCGCGATCGCCAGCGGCAAGGGCGGAGTCGGCAAATCGACTTTGTCCGCCAATCTCGCCATCGCCATCGCCCGGATGGGCAAGAAAGTCGGGCTGATCGACGCCGACGTCTACGGCCCGTCGCAGACCAAGCTGCTCGGCAGCGACGAGAAGCCGACCGCCGACGACAAGAGGCTGAACCCGGTCACGGCGCATGGCATCAAGTTCCTGTCGCTCGGCCAGCTGGTCTCGCCCGGCCACGCGCTTGCCTGGCGCGGGCCGATGGCGTCGGGGGCGCTCGCCCAATTGATCGAAGCCGATTGGGGCGATTCCGAGATTCTGATCGTCGACCTGCCGCCGGGGACCGGCGACGTCCAATTGTCGCTGGTGCAGAAATCGCGGCCCGACGGAGCGGTCGTGGTCTCGACCCCGCAGGCGCTGTCGCTGATCGACGCGGTTCGGGCGATCGACCTGTTCGGCAAGGTCTCGGTGCCGATCCTGGGGCTGGTCGAGAACATGTCCGGCTTTACCTGCCCCCATTGCGGCGAGCAGTCCGATCCGTTCGGGCGCGGCGGCGCCGAGGCGGCGGCCACGGAGCTGGGCATCCCGTTCCTCGGCCGAATCCCGCTCGATCCCGAACTTCGCGAGGCATCGGACGCCGGGACTCCGCCGGCGGCTGACGGCGGGCCGCAGTCGAAAGCATTCGAGACGATTGCCGCCAAGCTCATGCAGGCGGTGGAAACAGCCGCCGGGAAGGACAAATAAATGCCGCTTCGTGAGGATGACGAGATCGCCGAGCTGTTGATGAGCGCGCGCACGATTGCCATGGTAGGCGCGTCCGACCGGCCCGATCGGCCGTCCTACGGGGTGATGAAGTTCCTCCAGGACCGCGGCTATCGCGTGCTTCCGGTCAATCCGACCATCACCGGCGAGCATGTCCACGGCGAGTATGTCTGGCGCGATTTGTCGCAGATCGGCGTGCCGATCGACATCGTCGACATTTTCCGGCGCCCTGATGCAGCGGGCGAAGCCGTCGACGAAGCGATCAAGGTCGGCGCCAAGGCCGTGTGGATGCAACTTGGAGTGATCAATGTCGAAGCGGCCGAGCGCGGCGAGGCGGCGGGCCTGAAGGTGGTGATGAACCGCTGTCCGAAGATTGAGATCCTGCGGCTGGGACTGCCGCCCGTATTGAGCGAAGCCTAGGCGGTCCCCACCGTCATCTCCGGGATCAACAGGGTCGGAGCATCGATTCCGCGGCGCAATTCGAGGTCGGAGGCGGGTTCCAGGTTAGCGAACATGTCGATGAGGTTGGAAGCGATGGTGATCTCCTCGACCGCCGCGCCGATCTCGCCATTGCGGACGAGAAAGCCGGCGGCGCCCCGGCTGTAGTCTCCGGTGACTCCGTTGATGCCCTGGCCAATCAGCTCGGTGACCAGCAGCGCCTCAGGAAAAGCGGCGAGCAGTTCTTCGCGGCTGCGGGCACCGGCGGCCATGTAGAAGTTGCTCGGCGACACGCCGGGCGCGCTCCCGACCCCGCGCGACGCATGGCCGGTCGGGGCGATCCCGAGCTGGCGGGCCGAAGCGCTCTCGGCCATCCAGGTGCGAAGCACGCCATCGACAACAATTTCGTTTCGCTCGACGACCAGGCCCTCACCATCGAACGGGCGCGACCGCAGTCCCCGTGGCCGCAGCGGATCGTCGATGATCGCGACGCCTTCGGCGAAGATGCGCTCGCCGAGCTTGTCCTGAAGGAAGCTCGACTTGCGCGCCACCGACGACCCGCTGATCGCCCCCGCCAAATGGCCGAGAAGCGTGTGCGACACGCGCGGGTCGAACAGAACCGGCATAGGTCCCGATTTCGGTCGGACCGGATTGAGTCGGGCGACCGCGCGTGTCCCGGCGAGGCGCCCGATCTCGTCGGCTTTATCGAGGTCGGACAAATGCCGGGCGCTATGCCAGGCATGGTCGCGCTGCATCGAGCCGCCCTCCCCCGCGATCACTCCGGCCGAGCAGCTGAAGCCCGTCGCCGAATAAGCGCCGGCAAAGCCACTCGACGTCGCCAACGCGATCGTCGAGCCGGACGCGCCGGCCGATCCGCCGCTGGAATTGGTCACGCCCGCAACTCCAAGCGCCGCCGACTCGGCCGTGAGAGCGCGCTCGCGCAGGTCGGCGAGGTCGGGCTCGACCGGGTCGGTCGAATCGAGATTGGGGAACGGCGCGCTTGCCAGCCGGTCGGCCGGTGCCAGCCCGGCGAACGGGTCTTCCGGCGCCTGCTCGGCCATCGCCACCGCCCGGCTGACAAGCTCGCGCAGCGCTTCGGCGGATAAATCCGAGGAGGCAACCGAAGCCGATCGCGCGCCGACGAACACGCGCAGCCCAATTTCCTCGGCTTCCGACCGGCTGACATCCTCGAGCTTGCCGAGCCGGACGTGGATGCTGGTCGATCGATTGCCGGCGTAAAGAACGTCGGCGGCGTCGGCCCCGGCACGGACCGCGTCGTCGACCAGCCGCTCGGCGGCGGTGCGTGCATTCTCGAGCGTGAGCATGGGGCGCCGCCTAGCGGCTCGACAGGCCGACGACCAGCATTGCGAGAAAGACAAGCAGCCCCGTAGTGCGGTTGGAGCGAAAGAGCGCAAGTGCCCCTTCACCATCGGCGGGATCGGCCCGAAGCACCTGGTTCGCGAGATGCAGCGCCGCCGGCGCCAGGGCAAGCAACGCCAGCCAGTCGGGCCGGACAGCCCAGATCGCCGCCGCCCAGCCGATCAGCGCAAGCGCGTAGAATATGCCAACCCCGAGCGGCGCCTTGTCGCCGAGCCGGCGGGCGCTCGACTTCACGCCGACCAGCGCATCGTCCTCCACGTCCTGGATGGCGTAGAGCGTGTCATAGCCGACCACCCAGGCGATGGTGCCGAGCCACAGCAGGACGGCCGGCCAGTCGAGGCTGCCGGTCACCGCCGGCCAGCCGACCAGCGCACCCCACGAGAAGACCAGCCCGAGCCACGCCTGGGGCCACCAGGTGATGCGCTTCATGAACGGATAAGCGGCAACCGGGGCGAGGCTGACGAGCGAGATCAGCCGGGCGGTGGGGTTAAGCTGCAGAAGCACGACCAGCGCGACTGCGAGCAGAAGCGCGATGAGAATCCACGCACTAGCCACCGTCACCCGCCCGCTGGCCAGCGGGCGAAGACGGGTGCGTTCGACCTTCGCATCGAGGTCTCGGTCGACAATGTCATTGTAGACGCAGCCGGCGCTGCGGGTCGCGAAGGCTCCGAGCGCGAACCATCCGAACAGGTCCCAGCGGCCGCCGACTCCGGCGAGCGCGACACTCCACGCGCACGGCCAGTAGAGCAGCCAGGTGCCGATCGGCCGGTCGAGCCGCATCAGCGAGGCGTATGGCCTCAGCCGTGGCGGCAAAGCGCCGATCAGGCCGCGCCGTTCGCTATCGGGGACGATTTCGGTGGTTGAGGTCACGGCGGGACCGTAATGGTCGGAGCCATGCCCGCAACCCCTGCCTGGCCGCCGAAGAGCTTGCCGCGCCTGTTCGTTCGCAATGCTTTGGGCGAGGGCGCGCAAATCGAGCTGGAGGCGGCGCAGGCCAATTATCTCGGCAATGTTCTTCGGCTCGGCGAAGGCGCCGAACTGCTGCTGTTCGACGGAAGCTCGGGCGAATGGCTGGCTCGGATCGCCAATGTCGGCAGGAAGCGAATGACGCTGTTGGTCGAACAGCGAACCCGCGAGCCGGAGGTCATCCCCGACGTCTGGCTGGCCTTCGCGCCGGTTAAGCGCACCCAAACCGACTGGCTGGTCGAGAAAGCGACCGAGCTCGGCGCCGCGCGGCTAGTGCCGATCATCACCCAACGGACCATCGTCGAGCGGGTCAAGCTCGAGCGGCTTCAGGCGATCGCGATCGAAGCGGCCGAGCAATGCGGCCGCACCCAGCTTCCCGATATTTCGGAACCACTCCCGCTGGCCCATCTGCTCGAGTGCAGGGACGCAGCGAGAACGCTCTACTTCGCTGACGAAGCCGGGGGCGAGTCCGCGGCGGGAGCGTTCGTTCCTGGGCCGGCCGTGATCCTGACCGGTCCCGAAGGCGGCTTCACCGACGACGAACGCTCGGCCATACGCGCAGCGCCTAACATCGTCGCGATTTCGCTAGGCCCGCGCGTCCTGCGCGCCGAAACCGCCGCGCTCGCCGCGCTGGCGACGTTCATGGCCATCGCCGGCGACTGGCGCTGACGGCAGCTCGCGGCTAGGCGCGTTTCGAATGACTACGCGAACCGACGACAGCGACAGCGCGCCGATCGAGAGCCGCGACGATCTGGTCGCGGTCTTCTCGGGTGGCGAGAAGCGTCCCGAAGACTGGCGGATCGGCACCGAGCACGAGAAGTTCGTTTATCGCACGTCCGACCATCGTGCCCCCAGCTGGGAAGAGCCCGGCGGAATCCGCGACCTGCTGCTCGGGCTGACCGAATTCGGGTGGAGCCCGGTGGTCGAGGACGGCCACGTCATCGCGCTGACCGGCCCGGACGGCACGGTCAGCCTCGAGCCGGCGGGCCAGTTCGAGCTTTCCGGAGCACCGCTCGAAAACCTGCACCAGACCTGCGCCGAGGCCGATCGCCACCTCAAGCAGTGCAAGGCGGTCGGGGAGAAGCTCGGGATCGGTTTCCTCGGCCTCGGCATGTGGCCGGACAAGACCCGGTCGGAGCTGCCGGTGATGCCCAAGGGCCGCTACGCGATCATGCTCAAGTACATGCCTAAGGTCGGCAACCTCGGCCTCGACATGATGCTGCGCACCTGCACCATCCAGGCCAACCTCGATTATTCGAGCGAGGCCGACATGGTGAAGAAGTTCCGCGTCGGGCTGGCGTTGCAGCCGGTGGCGACGGCGCTGTTCGCCAACTCGCCGTTCACCGAAGGCAAGCCCAACGGCTATTTGAGCTACCGGAGCCATATCTGGGAGGACACCGATCCCGATCGCACCGGCATGCTGCCGTTCGTGTTCGAGGACGGCTTCGGGTACGAACGCTATCTCGATTATGCGCTCGACGTGCCGATGTATTTCGTCTTCCGCGACGGAAAATATATCGACGTCGCCGGCGAGAGCTTCCGCGATTTCCTGGAGGGCAAGCTGCCGCAGCTTCCGGGCGAAAAACCGAAGCTGACCGACTTCGTCGACCATCTCTCGACCATCTTTCCCGAGGTCCGCCTGAAGAGCTTTCTCGAAATGCGCGGCGCCGACGGCGGCCCGTGGAACCGGATCTGCGCGCTTCCGGCCTTGTGGGTCGGGCTGCTCTACGACGACCAGGCGCTCGGCGCGGCGTGGGACCTGGTCAAGAATTGGACGATCGACGAGCATGAGGCGCTTCGCCGCGAGGTTCCGAAGCTCGCGCTTCGGGCCACGGTGCCGGGCGGCGGCACGGTGCACGACCTCGCCGGGACGGTGCTCGACATTGCGGCCGCCGGGCTTACCCGCCGCGCCCGGCTCAATTCGGCCGGCGACAACGAAGGCGGATTCCTCGATCCGCTCAATGAAATCGTCGCCAGCGGCAAGACACCCGCCGAGCGCCTGCTCGACCGCTATTACGGCGACTGGCATGGGGACGTCAGCCACGTCTACTCGGAGATGAGCTTCTAATGGATATTCACACCAAGCCGCGCCGCACCCTGTTCCCGCCGATCGAGCCGTACAAGACCGGCCAGCTCGATGTTGGCGACGGCCACAGCCTGTATTGGGAGCTGTGCGGCAATCCCGACGGCAAGCCGGTCGTGTTCCTTCACGGCGGCCCGGGTGCCGGCATCAGCCCCGACCACCGCCGCCAGTTCAATCCGGAAAAGTACAACATCCTGCTGTTCGACCAGCGCGGCTGCGGGCGATCGACCCCGCATGCCAGCCTCGAGGCCAACACCACCTGGCACCTGGTCGACGATATCGAGAAGCTCCGGGCATTGGTCGGCGTCGACAAGTGGATGGTGTTCGGCGGATCCTGGGGCTCGACGTTGTCGCTGGCTTATGCGGTCACCCATCCCGATCGGGTGACCGAACTGGTGCTTCGCGGCATCTTCCTGTTCGACCCCTACGAGCTCGACTGGATGTACAAGGAGGGCGGCGTGTCGCAGCTCTATCCCGACAAATGGGAGGAGTTCCTGGCGCCGATCCCCGAAGGCGAGCGCGGCGATCTGGTCGAAGCCTATCGCCAGCGGTTGACGGGGTCGGACCGGGTCGAACAGCTGCGCTGCGCCAAGGCGTGGAGCAAGTGGGAAGCCCAGATCGTCACCTTGCTGCCCAACGCGCATGTCGTCGAGGACTTCACCGAGGACGACAAGGCGATCGCCGTCGCCAGGATCGAGAACCACTACATGGCCAATCGCGGCTGGATCGACGAAGGCCAGCTGCTGCGCGACGCCGGCAAGCTCAAGGGCATTCCGGCGGTCATTTGCCAGGGGCGCCATGACTGCTGCACGCCGGTCGCCGCCGCCTGGGCGCTCCATAAGCAATGGCCGGAGGCGGAACTCGAGATCATCGCCGACAGCGGCCATCTGTTCAACGAGCCCGGGATGATCGACGCGCTGGTCCGCGCCACGGACAAGTTCGCCAGCTAGCTACTCGCCCGGGCTGTAGACCCGCTCGGTGTGGCCCTTCAGCTGGTCGGGATAGAAATAGACCTCCCGCAGATTGCCCGAGGCGTAGCGTTGCGCCTGGTCGTTGAAGTGCGGCGAGGCGGGATCGCCGCTCTCGCCTCCGGCTGTGACAGCTCGGGCGCGGACCCGCGGGCCGAACTCCACCACCGCGACGAAGCTGTTGCCATAGTCGCCGTACCAGCGCCTGGTGCCGCCGCGGGGCTCCGACCGGATCGAGGCGAGCGAGCCCCAGCGGCCGTTGGCGAAGGGCACCGCAATGCTCGGCGCCGAGTCGTTGTACGGTTGCACCCTGGCTCCCGATATTCGCTGGAAGCGGTTGACCTCGCCCCACGGCACATCCCAGCGGCCGAAGTCGCGCTGCAGCCAGGCGACGGCATCGTCTAGCGATTGGACCTTCTGTTCGGCGGTCGTATCGCGCCCCAGCCGCATGGTCTGGACGTTGATCGGTTCGCCCGAGGGCGCATTAAGAGCCTTCATCATCCGGTCGACCCACGCCATGGCCAGCGTTTGCGGCACGGACTCGGCGCTCCACCGGTGATCCCATCCGCGAAGCATGGCGATCGGCCGGGCAAGGCGCGAACGGCGGGCGTCGCCGCCAGGCAAGGCGTCATAGGCGGCGAGCAGCGGCGGGATCAGCGCCGCGAAGCCGGGCTGATTGCTGTCGAACGCCGCTGCATTGAGCTTGTCGAGCGTCCAGCCGCTGCTTCCTTCCAGCAGCTGCAGCGCGTGCAGCCCGCGGAAATTCTCGCCGTCGCGATCCATATATTTGGGGAAGTCCCTCGGATCGGGGCTGTGGGCGCCGGCGGCGCGATACGGCCAGGTGTTGGTGTTCTGCACCCAGCCGTTCGGTGGGTTGATGACGCTCGGCAGCTCGTCGAGCGCGTGCAGCCCGCCCCAGTCGGCGCTCGGGTCGCTGCCGTCGACGACACCCGAATAATCGCGCGCATTGTCGCGAGTCGGCACGAACTGCACGTGGAGGTAAGCGATCTCGCCCTTGCTGCTGGCGAAGATGGTGTTGTTGGAGCTGTTGGCCTTGAGCTCGGCGACCTTGAGGAAGGAAGCAAGGTCGGTCGCCTTGGTGCGCAGATAGGATTGCTGCAGCGCTTCGACCGGCTTGTCCATCATAGCGAAGGCGATCCAGCGGCCGTTTTCCGACCGCACGATCGGCCCGCGGTGCGCATGGTAGGTTGTGAAGGTGCGCTCGGCGAGCGCCCCGTCCTCAGTCCTGTAGCGGATCGTCACGGGGCGCTGCTCGAACGGATGCCAGTCGGGCCCGTAGCGGTAGACGGGTCCGAGCTCCGGCCACCTCATTTCGAAAGCGAACTCGTCAACGCTGTCGACGCCGCTCGAGGTGTGCATCCAGCCAACGTTCTGGTTGAAGCCCTGATAGATGAAGAACTGGCCCCAGGTCGTCGCGCCGTAAGCGTTGAGCCCCTCGCCGCTGGTCACCTGCAGCTCGGAGCGGAAGAAGAAGCTGGTGTGCGGGTTGATGAGCAGCAGAGCGCCGGTGCCGGGTGCTGTTATCTTCGGCGCGATGGCGATGCCGTTCGATCCCTGTAGCTCCAGCTCGCGAGGCGCAGCGGCCGCCGCCGACTTGCCGGAATAGAATTTCTCCAGCTCGCCGAGATCAATCCGCTCGATGTCGCCGCCGATGCTGCCTTCGGTGAAGCTCAGCGCCATCCACGGCTCGAAGTGGGTAAGCGCACGCGGGCGCAAGTTCGGATGCGTGGCGAGATAATAGTTCAGCCCGTTGGCCCAGGCAGTCATCAGCGTCTTCAGCCATTCCGGGCTGCGCGCATAATCCGCTTTGAGCTTCTCGTCGCTGACGAAGAGGCGGGCGCGCAAATCCTGCCAAATCGCCTTCTCGCCCTCGGCTTCGGCGGTGCGGCCAAGCGCCGTCAGGTAGTTTGCCTCGATGCGCGGGAAGTCGTCTTCGGCCTGGGCGTAGATCATCCCGAACACCGCATCGGCGTCGGTCGGCCCGTTGACGTGGGCAATCCCCCAGTCGTCTCGGGTGATCGTCACCCGTTCGGCTTGGCCTTTCCATCGGGAAAGCTCGGCTGGCGTCGCCGCGGCGGTGAGGATGAGCAGGACGAACGGAAGCAGGAAAGCGCGCATTGCCAAGGGCTAAGGTGCGCGCACCGCTTGGGCAAGGCGGGCTGGCATTTGTCAGTCCGTTCGCGCTAGCTGGGCTTGAGGCACGGGAGGTTCGATGGCCAAGGCTGATGAGCGGACGCCATTGCGGCGGGTGATCGGGGCGAGCCTGATCGGCACCACCATCGAATGGTACGACTTCTTCCTCTACGGGTCGGCCGCGGCTTTGGTCTTCAACCGGCTGTTCTTTCCCGATTACGACCCGCTGGTCGGCACCATGCTCGCCTTCGCAACCTACGCGCTCGGCTTCATCGCCCGCCCGGTCGGCGGGATCGTGTTCGGCCATTTCGGCGACCGCATCGGCCGCAAGAAATTGCTGATGTGGAGCCTGGTCCTGATGGGCGCCGCGACGGTCCTGATCGGGCTTCTACCAACCTATGCGCAGATCGGCATCTGGGCTCCGGTCGCGCTGATCGTCCTGCGCCTCGTCCAGGGTTTCGCGGTCGGCGGCGAATGGGGCGGCGCGGTGCTGATGGCGGCCGAGCACGGTGACGCGAAGCGGCGCGGCTTCTGGGCGAGCTGGCCGCAAGCCGGCGTCCCCGCCGGCAATTTGCTCGCCGCCGGCGTCCTGGCGCTGCTTGCGGGATTCCAGCCGGAAGACGCCTTCCTCGACTGGGGGTGGCGCGTGCCGTTCGTCCTGTCGGCGATCCTGGTCGTCGTCGGCTGGTACATCCGCAACCGAGTGGCCGAGAGCCCGATGTTCGAAAAGGCGATCGACGAGGCCGAGGCCCCGCCCAAGCTTCCGGCAATCGAGGTGGTGCGCGAGCGGCCGAAAGCGCTGGTGCTCGGTGCGGGCCTGCGGATCGGCGAGAACATCTCTTATTACATCCTCACGGTCTTCTCGCTGACCTATCTGGTCGACGTCGCCGCCGAAACCCGCAGCCTGGCATTGAACGCGCTGTTGATCGGCGCCGCGGTGCAATTCCTCGCGATCCCGTTTTTCGCCTGGCTGTCCGACCGCATCGGCCGTCGGCCGGTCTATGCGTTCGGCGGGCTTGGCCTTGCCGCCTGGTCGTTTCTGCTGTTCCCGCTGCTCGGCTCGGGCGAGCCGGCGTCGATCGTCCTGGCGCTGGTCGTCGGGCTGGTGCTTCACGGTGCGATGTACGGGCCGCAGGCGGCGTTCATCACCGAGCTGTTCCCAACCCGGATCCGCTATTCGGGCGTCAGCCTTGCCTATCAGCTCACCGCGATCGTCGGCGGGTCACTGGCGCCGATCATCGCGCTGGCATTGTACCAGCATTATGGGTCGGCGCTTCCAGTCGCGATTTATGTCGGCGTCGCCTGTGCGGTCAGCGGCCTCAGCGCGCTCTTCGCCCGCGAAACGCGCGGGGTCGAGCTGGCGGACATCCGCTAGCGGCAGAGCATTGGCCTGTCGTGAGGAATTAGGGGCTGGTCGGCTCGCGGTCGTCGTCATCATCGCTGATGTGGAGCGCGATAATGGCGATGGCGCCGAGCAGGAACGGAATATAGGCCCATGCCCCTGGCGTCTGATAATTCGGCGCACGCGGCGGATATTGGTTCGCAGGCAACCCCGGCGGCGGCGGCAGATATTGAGCGGCCGTGGCGGCAGCGCCGCCGGCCATGACGGCCGCGCGCGACTGAGGCGTGCCAAGGACGCTCAGGGCCACAAGTGGATCGAGCGCCTGCGGGCTCGGCACCGTCGCAGCAAACGCCGGCTGCGCGGTGAGCAACGCGGCTGCGCCCGCTGCCAGTACATACTTTCG